>JBILJY010000085.1:0-10472 GCA_044376975.1 Burkholderiaceae bacterium
GGTGCTGGTAAATCGAGCAAAACATCATCCTGTATCGGTGCTTCGCGCAATAAGCCTTTGGTCGCGATGTGCCCGGTAACTTCCCAGGCAGCGTTTCGGCGATGAGTAGACCAGCAATCGAAAGCGCCAACTTGCGCTAACTTTTGTAGCGTACTGTGACTAAGTTCAGTCCGCTTTGCGAAATCCTGTAGATTGGTAAAGGCGGCCTCGCGGCGGACCTGCTCAATGACAAGTGCAGAGGCGCGCTCCAGGCCACTGATTTGATTCAAACCCAACTGCACCGCAGGTCGTGCGGCTGACTTAGGTTGCGCCAGCGTACAGTCCCAGATACTCTTTTCTGCATCGACTGGGTAAACAGTAACGCCATGGCGACGTGCATCTTGTATCAACTGCGAAGGTGCATAAAAGCCCATGGGCTGTGCATTGAGTAGCGCCACCAGAAAAGCCTCGGGCTCGTGGCATTTAAGCCAGGCACTGACGTATGCCAACAAGGCAAAACTCGCTGCATGGCTTTCTGGAAATCCGTATTCTCCGAAACCCTCAATCTGCTTAAAAATTGCGTCTGCAAATTCTGGGGTGTATCCATTAGCCAGTAGACCATCGATTAAACGGGTACGAAATTGGTCGACACCGCCTTTACGCCGCCAAGCAGCCATCGATCTACGTAGGGCATCGGCTTGACCGGCATTAAAGCCAGCTGCGACCATGGCGATTTTCATGACTTGCTCTTGAAAAATCGGTATGCCTAAGGTGCGCTGCAGGACTTCACGTACGGCAGGACTGGGGTAGACGATCGCTTCCAGACCTTGTCGTCGCCTAAGGTAAGGGTGCACCATCCCACCTTGAATCGGACCAGGCCGTACGATGGCAACTTCGACAACTAGATCATAAAAGCACCGTGGCTTGAGTCGCGGCAACATGCTCATTTGTGCACGCGATTCGATCTGAAACACGCCGACGGTATCTGCCTGACAAATCATGTCGTAGGTCGCAAGGTCCTCTTGCGGAACCTCATGCAGTTCGAAATGCGTTAAGCCCCGTCGTCGGGCGGTTAAATGCAATGCCTGACGAATAACGGTCAGCATTCCTAGGGCTAATACGTCTACTTTGAGCAAGCCCACCGCATCCAGGTCGTCTTTATCCCACTGCACGACACTGCGTTCAGGCATTGCGGCGTTTTCAATGGGCACCATGCGCGAAAGCAAGCCGCGGGCAAGCACAAAACCGCCTGGATGCTGAGATAAATGACGCGGAAAACCCATGAGGGCTTGAGCGAGTTGTGCCCATTGTTGGGTAACAACTTCTTCGGTATCCATGCCCGCCTCAGCAAGGCGTTTCATTAGCTCTTGTTTGCCGTCCCACCAGCGATAAGATTTGGCTACTTGATCGATACGCGCTGGATCAATACCCAACGCACGTCCACTATCACGTAATGCACTGCGTGGTCGATAAGACGTCACCACAGCAGTGAGAGCCGCCCGAGTACGACCATATTTTTGATATAGATATTGAATAACTTCTTCGCGACGGTGGTGTTCAAAATCAACATCAATATCGGGTGGCTCGTTACGCTCGCGACTAATAAATCGCTCGAAGAGTGCATTACCGTTTGCAGGGTCGACAGAGGTGATACCCAAGCAATAGCAAACAGCAGAATTTGCTGCAGAGCCTCTGCCTTGACAAAGGATGCCACGACTCACAGCGAATTTCACTAAGTCATAAACCGTTAGAAAGTAAGCTTCGTATTGCAGTTCTGCAATAAGCGTAAGTTCTGCATTGAGCTGCTGTTGTACCTGAATGGGTATGCCGTTTGGGTAGCGTTGTTGCGCTCCCAACATGGTTTGTTCGCACAGATACTGCTTAGCGGTATAGCCGTTCGGGACGACTTCCTCAGGGTATTCGTAGCGCAGACTGTCCAAGGTAAAGGTGCAGAGCTGTGCAATGCGGACAGTTTCTTGTAGTAGTTCGGCACGATACAGACCAGCCAGCCGCATGCGGCTACGCAGATGTTGCTCTGCATTTGAGGCAAGCAAATAGCCGCACTCGCTAACTGTTTTGCGCAGACGGATTGCTGCGAGCGTGTCGTGCAGCGGCTTGCGCGAACGCTTATGCATTTCAACTTGCCCTAGTGCGACGCAAGGTAAGGCATAGTGGGTTGCTGCGCGTTCGATTTGTTGATTAATGGATCGTTCGTGACTGCGATGCAGGTAACTAATACCCACCCAAGCGCGTTCGGGACAGACTGCCTTAAGCCACTGCAAACGTTGGTCTAGCTCTTGAGGTGTCGCAAAGTAATCGGGTATTAGAACAGCCAGGCAGTACTGGGTGAGTACATCGTCAGGTTGTAATAGGTATTGACCTTTTGGGGCTTGCATACGCCCACGCGTGATGGTTTCGCATAAATTGCCATAGCCCTCGCGATTTTGCGCCAGTAAAATTATTCGGAATGATCCGTAGGCCTTGGGCGTGATGCGTAACTCTGAGCCGACTAAAATTTTTAGACCTATTTTCTTGGCTTCAACATGTGCGCGCACAATCCCTGCAAGGGAGCATTCGTCTGTCAGGGCAAGCGCGTGATAGCCTAGAGCAGCAGCTTGCGCAACGAGACTTTCTGGCGCAGAAGCGCCACGCAAAAAAGAGAAGTGGCTGGCTGCACTGAGCTCTGCGTACTCTGGCAGCCCTGACTGTTGTTCTATATGCATGGCGCTAACTGAAGATTCCATGCAAATACCAATGTGCGGGATCCGTATCGCGCTCACGGTAAATCCAATAACGTGCGCCCGTTTTGTCGCGCGCCTCAAAATAATCTCTTGCGATACTTGGCCCATCCCACCAGCCACACTCCAGGCGCTCAGGGCCACGTAGCAGCTCAAGTGTCGTTTGATAAAACGGCCGATCTCGTTCTAGACGCAGTGCGAGTGGAACGGGTAGCAGCCAGAAAGGTCGCTCGAGTAACTGGAGTATGTCTTCCTGTGTGGGTTTTTCATGGTTGGTAGGTGTGCATATCCAGCTGTTTGCGATCTCAGGACGATGGTCAGCGACTGGTGCGGGGTGTAACAACGATTGCGGTCCTAACCTTGACGTGAGTAAATCAAAAAGTTTGCGTCGCTCTGCGGGCGTGCGAAGCGTTTCCGGAAACAATCCCCCTGCTGTGTGTTGTAGCTCGGTGACGTCGAGGCTCTCTACTGTTAAAGCTACAACAGAATCTTTTAGAGGTAAGCGTTCAAGGTGCTCGTGTACTAACAAGGCGAGGCTGCTGAACGTGTGTACAGGCTCAGCAAAAGCGATATCGTGTTGTGTGAGTACTGCACTATCTTTGTAACGCTCGTGATGCAGCATGATGCGCAAGCGCGTCAGAGCACTGCGCTTGGCAATAAGCCATGTACACAGCTGCAATAACATGTGTTCAAGCGCATGCGTGATGGCCACCGTATGTTCTATGCGTTCGGTCAAGTCTAAGCGCTCTATGAAGCGAGACGGGGGCTGATAGGGCTTAAGTGAGGTATGTGTTTGGCTGTAGGCCGCATCGAGCTCTTGTAGAAGCGCTGGTCCGATCCGTCGCGCTAGCCCTGCACGCGGCAAAGCACGCAAATCCCTGAATGTTTTACAACCGATCGCATCGAGCCAGTTGCGATGCTCTTGCGCACTGGTCAGAGCGAGGCAGGAGAGTGGGTCGAGTGCCCGCTTCAACGAGGCGAATGAGCAAGCGTAGCGGAAAGTTACTTGCCTAGCATTTGTGAGTAACCATGCGCCTGTCGGGGTCGGAGCCACGCTGGTGCTGAGTGGACCGTGCAATGTGCTCGTACGCTTTCGTATGTTGTAGAGAATTTTTCGTAGGCCGCCAAATAAGCGTAAGCTTGCCTCAACCTCTAACAGCACAGTATGTGGTTCTGTTTGATAAACCGCTGGTGTATAGGCGAGCGCATGCTGAGCGCAGTGATCGAAAATCGATTGCTGCGCTTGCACGGAACGCTTAGCGATTAAGAGCCCGGGTTCAGGGTGCCAGGGCGGTTGCCAGCGTTCGAGTGCGTGTAGGCGCAGGCCGATCCATATCGCCATCTTGAGTACTCATGAAGTCGTTGTGCGTGTCGCGCGGGAGACAAAGCAATTTGTTGTGTAATGAACCGCGCCGCTTGATAACAGAAATATTTAAATTTCCCGCATGATCGGGTTCTAGTGTGAGCCGTAGACTGGCGGGTGAAGCGATTGCCTTCACTGCGAGTGGTCGGTACATCACGAAAAGGGTTTGACTTGTTTGTGCGGCGAGCTGTAGGCGTTTGAGCGCAAGTTGCGGGATAGTGTCTGTCCAGCAGAGCAGTGCCGCACAACTTCCGTTCTTAAGCGTTTGCTCTGCGGCCCACCACTGATCACGACGTTGTGCCGTACGAACATAAAAAATAGAACGAGGTGCCTTTAACCAGTTTTTCCAGCAAACAATATTTGGAATGTAAGGAGGGTTAATAAGCGCGATCGTCTGCAGCGGGTCGAGTGAAGCGAGCGCAGGACGCAATAAACGTAGTTCGCCAATTCCCGCACGCGCGAGCAAGAGTTCAATTAAGACGCCCGTCGGCCAGCCGCTGCCGGGTAGTTCGGCATCAAGGGTGTGATGTCCTGTGGCGATAGTCGGACGTGCGTATGTACTAAGCTCAGAGCCCCGCCAAAGGTCTGGGTGAATGTGCTGTGGCTGAGCGATAGCACGGGTGTTTTGCGTCGAAATCGAAGAGAAAAGCATGCCGAAGATTGAGAGAGTTAGACAATAATACTGTACAAATATACAGTATTATTGTCTTTCTCGAACGCACTTTAGGCAAGAATTTTTTGTTGTTTAGTATCGACTTCCCAGCGAACAATACCCTCGGCTTGGCCTAAGGCGTTATAGCGTTTTTCAAGAAAAATCGCTTTTCCATCAACGTGTTGCAGAACAATCGTGGTGCAGCGTGTGCCGTACCGAGGGTCCGTAATAAAGGGGCTACCCAAAATTTTTTCGCGTGCAAGTCCAACGCCTGTGTCCGGTAGCTCATGCTCGGCAGCTGTAGCGGTGTCTTGCAAAATACTAAACAATACTTCTGCCGAGGGCGCTGTCACATTAAGCAGATGGTTTTCGAGTGCTTGGCGTGTGCGTAGCACCTTCGGCCACGGGGCATCTAGAACAGCGTTCGAGAGCCCAAAGACTCCAGCCGTTAACGGCTGTGGCGGGGTGGCACTGCGGTTTGAGCAATACCAAAGCTCACGATGATCTCCCACAAGCAGATTGAAGCCGTTATAGAGCGAGGCGTCTTGATGCACGGTCTGCGCGTACGCCTGGGCCGTCTGGTTTCCCCGCAGATAGTTTTCTGTGAGTACTCCCCGTGAGGGTGCATCAAGCTTACGAGGGATCGGCTCACGGTAGTTCGTCAGCAACGCGACACGTCCCGAAAGCGTCATGCCGAGCCAAGTTCCGCCGGCCTCAAGATCACGTCCGCCCAGAATATGTGTGGCGTCATCCCAAGGTGCAGCGCTGAGAGTAGGGCGGGTGTGCAACTCATCGCGATTCGCCGCAATAATCAGTGGCCAGTCAGGCAAGCGGTTCAGAGAGAATATTGCCAGGCACATTAAACAACCTGCTGTTTTTTCTTAGGGATATTAACTAGAATCATCCCGCTCAGCACCATCAGTGCTCCCCAGACGAATTCTGGATGGAGCGGATCATCCAAGATCCACACTCCAAACGTGACGCCCAGCAAGGGCGTGAGAAACGTAAAAATGGACACGCGCGATGCCAGGTAATGACGTAATAACCAAAACCAAAGCAGTAGGCTTAAAAAGGCAATCACGACACCCTGTATCAAAATGCTCGTGATGACAAACGGTGTCCAGTTCACACCAGCATTTCCCGTGGCTAAGCAGACCAACAATATCCCGATCGAAGCGCAAAAGAGCTGGTAGAAGGTTGTTTGCGCTGGCGGCAGCTTGGCCAATGCGCTGCAGCGAATGATGACTGTCGTCATTGCCCATAGAAAACCGGCGCCTAAACCTAAAAGATCACCCCATAGTGTCGTGAGGTTGAAATGCGGCTGATCTGCGCCTCCAAGAAATGCAACAGCAATTCCGGTAAAACAAGTCAGCACACCGAACCATTGCAACCAACTGAGGCGTTCCTCCGGTACCCAATAATGCAAACCTAGCGCAGTAAAAATAGGTGTTGTGTATAGAAAAACTACCATGTGAGAAGCTGTTGTACGCGCGAGTCCTTCACCAATCATCCACCATTCGGCTGCAAATAACAGACCGACTAGGCAGCCAACCACCCAAGGGCCGCGCCACAAAGCGAGGGATATTCTCTTATGCCACATAAACAGCGCGAGCAATACGCAACCGATGAAGCCGCGCAAGGCAATGTGCATCGCTGGCGCGATATCCTGTGCGGCGAGTTTCAGAAAAATTTGTTGTCCGCCCCAAAGCGTGCACAGAAAAACAATACAGGCGAAGGCCGTGCCGTCTAACGGTTTGCGGGAGTTGGACATACGTTTCCTTGTTCACGACTGATTTTACACACCACGCTTAACTAGGCTGGTGGGCGCAGTGCCTGTAGCCCGACTGTTAAACTGCCAGCTACGCAGAACAATCCGGATAGCAACGTTTATGGTTTCCACGCACCCACCTCAAGGTTCTACGCTCGCAGCGTGGCTTGTTTATCTCGAGGCGCTTCATCCTAGCGCGATTGATATGGGGCTAGAGCGTGTACGGCAAGTTGCCCAGCGTCTCGATTTGCGTTCTGAGGCGGTCAAAATTGTGGTTGGTGGCACCAATGGCAAAGGCTCAACCTGCGCCATGCTTGAGTCAATTTTGTTGGCGGCGGGCTATCGCGTTGGGTTGTATACGTCTCCGCACCTGATTTCTTTTAATGAACGTGCGCGCTTGAACGGTGTCATTGTCGATGACGCTATGCTCGTTGACCAACTTGAACGAATCGAAGCGGTCCGCCAAGGCGTTTCCCTGACATACTTTGAGTTCACGACTCTTGCTGTGATGGCGCTCTTTGCTGCGCGGGAACTCGATGTTTGGGTGCTAGAAGTCGGCTTGGGTGGTCGATTGGATGCGGTCAATATTGTGGACGCCGACTGTTCTATCGTGACCAGTGTTGATATTGATCACACCGATTGGCTCGGCGATACCCGTGAAAAAATCGGCTTCGAAAAGGCACATATTTATCGCGCTGGCCGTCCTGCGATATGCAGTGATCCGGCCCCACCTCAGTCGTTGCTGCAGTACGCACAAGGTATCGACGCAGATCTGTGGTTATTTGGCCGCGACTTCAATTATTCTGGCGACCGACAGCAGTGGGCTTTTGCAGGGCGACAGCAGCGGCGCAATGCCCTGGCCTATCCCGCTTTGCGAGGGGCTAATCAGCTCTTGAACGCCTCTGCAGCGCTCGCTGCGCTCGAAGCGTTACGTGAGCGACTCGCGGTGCCCCAGCAGGCAGTAAGACAGGGGCTGTTGCAGGCGTCTCTGCCGGGACGTTTTCAAATCTTACCCGGCCAGCCAACAACCATCTTGGATGTGGCGCACAATCCCCATGCGGCGGCTGTGTTGGAAAAGAATCTTGGGAATATGGGCTTTCACCCCTACACGTACGCCGTGTTTGGGATGTTGGCCGATAAGGATATTGAGGGCGTGTTGCGGCACATGGCTGGGCGGGTAGACCACTGGTTTTGTGCAGGGCTACCGGGGGCTAGAGGGGTAACCGGGCAAGCGTTAGAGTCGCGTGTGCGTCAATATGTGCAAAGTTATGATCCAAGTGGCGCTAAAAACATACAAGTTTCTGCTTTTGTCAATGTC
The DNA here is from genome assembly GCA_044376975.1 of Burkholderiaceae bacterium. Lineage (GTDB taxonomy): Bacteria > Pseudomonadota > Gammaproteobacteria > Burkholderiales > Burkholderiaceae_B > Zwartia. The sequence goes on from JBILJY010000085.1 coordinate 7,819, forward strand.
GAAAAAGCCTATCAAGCAGCCGTCGATAAGGCTAACCCGGATGATAGAATCGTAGTGTTCGGATCGTTTTTAACAGTTGCCGAGGCACTTACTGCAATCGGACGCATTTAAAAAAGTCCAATCACTTTTGGTGACTATGTGCGCGATCAGTTTTACGGCCAGGATGGGTGAATAATGGGACTGTTTTCTAGAAAAGATAGTGCCAGCGCCCGCAAGCCAGCGGTTAAGCCTCGTCCCTCGGTTACGAGTGAGGCCCAAGCGGCTGAAATGCGTGTACGGGCGCGTCGTCGTCTCGCTGGCGCAGTGGTGTTGGTCTTAACGGCGGTCGTTGTCCTGCCAATGTTGCTTGACTCAGAGCCCGCCCCGGTCGCGACAAATATACCGATTCGCATCCCTGATCGTCAGGCCGCTCCTTTTGGAGCGAATGCGCCAGAGTCCCCTGTGGCGGTTGAGCCCGCGACGGTTGCGCAGGCGACACCCGGTGACGCCCCAGCTCCGGGCGCAGTAGCCGCAGTTTCGGGGGATCCGAAGCCTGAGTTAAAAGTGGATCCCAAACGCAACGAGCCGCCTACCCGCACCGAGCCTCCTAAAGCAGCAAACCCCGCGCCCCTCAGTGCTCGCTCAGCAGACGGAGAGCGTGCGCTAGCCTTGCTTGAGGGCAGGCCTGTCCGACCGGCTGGCACAAGCCCAACACCCGCTCAGAATGCAGCACCTCGTCCCCCGCCGTCAGCAGGTAATTTTGTTGTACAAGCCATGTCGCTTGATTCAGCAGATGATGCGCAACGACAGCGTGGGAAGTTGCTGGCTTCTGGTGTGAGTAATGCCTTTGTTGATGGTCCAGTGAATGTGAACGGTAACCCCAAGTATCGTGTGCGCATCGGTCCGTTCCCGTCCCGCGAGGCAGCACAGGCTGCTCAGACTCGTTTGCGCACGTTGGGGTATAGCGGCGCCTTTATAGCCTCGCAGTGACCGGATTCGATTTCGTTCTGATTGCAATACTCGGGGTCTCGGCTGTGCTGGGATTGTTAAGAGGGCTGCTCAAGGAAGTGTTGTCACTGGTTGCCTACATTTCGGCATTTTTAGCTGCGATTTGGTGGGGGCCTGAGGTTTCTGATTGGGTGGAGGCCTGGATTACACAGACCTTTTTAAGAATGGCTGTCTCTTACCTGGGGATCTTCATCGCGGTGTTACTGACGATCGGGCTCGTCAACATGACCTTGAGTGCTTTGATTAGTAAGACAGGCTTGACTCCCGCGGACCACGGTCTGGGGGGGCTATTCGGTCTAGTGCGAGGTGCCTTGTTTGTTTTAATTCTAGTGACCTTGGCGGGTTATACGCCATTGCCGAACGAGTCTTGGTGGAAGAACGCAATGTTTTCGGGGCAGGTTGTCGCAGCAGTTCAACAAATTAAAATGCGGCTGCCTGAACCGATCGCGGGATGGTTGCCCTACTGAATGTAGTTTTCGTGCTTTTTTTTCGGTTTAACCGATATCAGGAATTTTCATGTGCGGAATTGTCGGAGTCATTGGTCGCGGACCGGTTAATCAGTTGCTTTACGATAGCTTGTTGTTGCTGCAGCATCGGGGGCAGGATGCTGCAGGTATTGCGACATCAAACGGCAATCATTTCAACATGTATAAGGCGCACGGCTTGGTCCGTGATGTCTTTCGCACGCGCAATATGCGGTCATTGCCTGGCACTTCTGGAATTGGGCAAGTTCGATACCCTACGGCGGGTTCCTCTGAAAGCGTAGAAGAAGCTCAGCCGTTTTATGTTAATGCACCCTTTGGGATCACCTTCGCACACAACGGTAATCTGACGAACTGGCACGAACTGCGCGAATCTTTGTTTAAAGTAGACCAACGGCATATCAACACGAACTCTGACTCCGAAGTGCTGCTCAATGTTCTTGCGCATGAGTTGCAGCGGGCTGCCAATGGTGTGTCTCTAGATGAGTCTGCAATATTCAAGTCCGTTAAGGCGGTCCATCAACGGGTGAAGGGCGCCTACGCAGTCGTTGCGCAGATTTCTGGCTATGGGTTGCTAGCGTTTCGCGATCCACATGGTATTCGGCCTCTGTGTTTAGGACGCTTTGACACGGACCAAGGACCGGAATGGATGGTGGCATCCGAGTCGGTTGCGCTAGAAGGCTCAGGCTTTCAGTTTGTGCGAGATGTAGCGCCAGGCGAGGCGATTTTTATATCTTTGGACGGCAAGTTGAGTAGTGAACGTTGTGCGGCCTCCGCGGTGCACGCGCCCTGTATTTTTGAATATGTTTACTTTGCTAGGCCTGACTCTGTTTTGGACGGTGTCTCGGTCTATGGCTCGCGCTTAAAAATGGGCGAGTATCTAGCAGACAAATTAGCCAAGACACTTAGACTTGGTGATATTGATGTTGTGATGCCTATCCCTGACTCGTCGCGTCCTTCGGCGATGCAACTCGCAGATCGACTGGGGTTGAACTACCGCGAAGGACTCATTAAAAACAGGTATGTCGGCCGAACATTTATTATGCCCGGCCAGGCTGTCCGTAAAAAATCTGTACGTCAAAAACTGAACACGATTGGAATGGAGTTCAAAGGTAAAAATGTGCTCCTGGTAGACGATTCGATCGTTCGTGGCACCACGAGTCGAGAGATTGTGGATATGGCGCG
>JBILJY010000254.1:0-2920 GCA_044376975.1 Burkholderiaceae bacterium
TTGCAGACGCGATGTTGAAGGCCGCAAATGTCGGTCCAAACGACCTGGTGTTTGACTTGGGCGCAGGCGATGGAAAAATTGCGATTGCAGCGGCTAAAAACTATGGCGCACGCGCGGTTGGTATTGAATATAACAAGGACATGGCGGCTCTCGCGGCACGCAACGCACAGCGTGCTGGCGTTTCGGATAAGGTAAAAATCATTCACGGTGATATCTTCGTTGAGGACTTTTCAAAAGCCACTGTCTTGACAATGTATCTGTTGCCCGACCTGAATCTAAAGCTTCGCCCAACGATTCTTAAGATGGCACCGGGCACGCGGGTAGCAACCAACTCATTCAATATGGGTGACTGGGAGCCCGATCAAGTTATTGGTAATGGCTATGCGCAAGGTTATTTTTGGGTTGTCCCCGGTAACGCAGCGGGCAAGTGGACCATTAAAGGTATTAATGGCGGTCAGGGTGATGTCCTCGAGCTGACGCAGCAATATCAAAAAGTTGGGGGAACCTTGACGATTAAGGGCAAAGCGCAGCCGATCTTGGGTGGAAAGCTGACCGGCAATCGTTTGAAATTTAGTTTTGTTGACGAGGGCGGTCAGTCGCGTCATTTTGATGTGGAGCTTAAAGGCAACACGATGCAAGGCAATGTACTAGAGATGTCGCCTCTCTACGAGGTTTCCGGTACGCGTAGTTAACAACACAACGTTTGAATCCTCATGAACTCACCCGCACCTATTAACGAACCAACAAAAAGATTAAGTCCGTTTAGCGCTATCGCGATTATTGTCGGCATAGTGATAGGTGCGGGTATTTTCAAAACTCCTTCCATGGTGGCAGGGGTAACGGGAGACGCTGGGTGGTTATTGGTCGCTTGGGTCGCGGGCGGGTTGATTTCCCTAGCGGGTGCGTTGTGTTATGCCGAACTTGCCACGACCTATCCTCACGCCGGTGGTGATTATCACTTTCTTGCTCGCGCCTTTGGCAAACCAATTTCTTTTCTCTACGCCTGGGCGAAAGCAATGGTCATCAACACAGGATCAATTGCTTTATTAGCCTTTGTGTTCGGTGACTACATGAGTAAAGCGTTCAGTCTCGGACCTTACTCGACTGCGATTTGGGCGATTGGTGTAGTTCTTGTTTTAACGGTAGTGAACTTGATCGGCATATCTGCAGCGTCGTGGGTGCAGACATTGCTGACTTCGGTTGAAGTGTTGGGCTTGATTTTGGTGGCGATTGCTGGATTCTATGTTTCTGTTGATGCGCCGGCGTCACCCGCTTATTTCTCGTCTACACCTAGTCTCGGTATGTTCGGCTTGGCAATGGTCTTCGTTTTACTGACGTATGGTGGTTGGAACGAGGCCGCCTACATTTCTGCTGAGGTGCACGGTGGCCGTCGAGCAATTGTGCCGGTTATCGTTATCAGCATTTTTATCTTGACGATCATTTATGTATTTGTGAATTTTGCGCTTCTGTCTGGCTTGGGATTAAAAGGTTTGGCTAGTAGTAATGCGGTGGCTGCTGATTTGATGGGACGTGCCTTTGGCCCAACAGGCGAACGTGTGCTGGGTTTATTTGTTGCGACCGCAGCCTTGACGAGCATCAATGCAACCATGATTGTTGGTGCGCGAACCAACTACGCCTTGGGTAAGGACTGGCCTGCCTTGTCCTTTATGGGGTACTGGGAGGGCGGCAGAGGTTCTCCTACACGCGCGCTTTGGGTTCAGTCTGGTGTTAGTCTCGTGCTGGTTGTTTTTGGTTTGTGGCAGACAGACGGCTTTGGCGCGATGGTTGAGTTCACAGCACCCGTGTTTTGGTTTTTCTTATTCCTGGTAGGGATATCGTTATTTGTGATGAGGGTGAAAGATCCTTCGGCAGAGCGGCCGTTTAAGGTGCCGCTCTATCCCTTCACGCCGATTTTATTTTGTTTGACCTGTGCGTATCTTACTTACTCGAGCATTACCTACGCTGCGAGTAAGAACGCCGTCGATGTGTCGTTGTGGGTGATGGCGTTGGGTATCGTGGCACTTCTCTTGATGCAGTTACGCAAAAAGATTTAATCGGTCTTTCGTGATGGTCAGTGCTTGATGCCCAGCGCTGCTAGTGCCTCGCCATAGATCAATGCGTCTTCGCATAAGTAAGCGACGACGTCGCCGCTTTCCATATTCTCAAGAATCTGAACGATTTCCTCTGTGATGTCTGTACCCCTGCTGAGTCCCGCCACATGGACTTGCGCGTCGCTTTCAAAAATCTGTTGCGGAATAATTTTTTCCACAACGCTTAGATCAATTTTCGATACGACGATATAGGCCTGTACGCTGAGGTCCTCCACTTTGATTGCGAGGACAACGCCGCCTTCGATTGTGTCTAAAACAGTGCTTTGGATCATGAGGTCCATATCAGCTCGCCTTTGCTAGGGGTTTTTCTTCTAGCGCCTTGAGCAGTGCGCCGAGTAGTTGATTGAGTTCAGCGCACATTAAGGTCATGTCACTGTCGAACTTTTCGCTCTCGTTTTCTGGAGCAGACTGCTCTTTCTCGTCAAGAACGTCTTGAGGTGCGAGTCGTTTGATATCTAGGTTCTCAGTCAGAATGAAGGAGACTCGGTCGTTCCAGGTAAGAGCAAGACGTGTGCATTGCTTTCCGTTTTTAATGTGTCTGTCGATATCTTCCGAATCGAGTGCATGCTTAACATATCGAACAGCAGCCGCCTTATCTCCGCCGGCACGAAGTTCGGCGTCTTGGTCGATCGTGAAGTGACTTGGCGGTTGACCTGACGAAATCCAACCTGTCATCGCGACTGCTGGGCTCGTCACGACTTGAATCGGTTCGACAGGAAAGGGGTAAATCGCTTTGCCCAGTGCTGAGATGATCTCTTCTGCTTTTGTAGTCGAAGGCGTATCGATGGCGAGCCAATGATTGATCGGAT
>JBILJY010000086.1:0-10414 GCA_044376975.1 Burkholderiaceae bacterium
TCGTCTTCAGCATATTCATTTTGTCGGAATCGGTGGTTCTGGCATGAGTGGGATCGCAGAAGTGTTGCTGAACTTGGGTTATCGGATTTCAGGGTCGGATCTCGCGCATTCGACTGTTACGCAACGATTGCAGACGCTCGGTGCGACGATTGCGCTTGGTCATCAAAAGGAGAATGTCCTCGGAGCGGATGCGATTGTGACGTCGACTGCTGTGGCCAATAACAATCCGGAGGTGATCGCTGCGCGTGAAGCTCGGATTCCCGTCGTTCCGCGCGCCGTCATGCTTGCAGAATTGATGCGTCTTAAGCGCGGGATCGCGGTGGCCGGTACACACGGCAAAACGACAACGACGAGTTTGGTTGCGAGCGTACTGGCTGCTGGTGGGTTAGACCCTACCTTCGTGATTGGTGGCCGTTTGAACTCTGCAGGCGCTAATGCTGGCTTGGGCGCAGGTGACTATATTGTTGTCGAGGCGGATGAGTCGGACGCTTCCTTCTTAAATTTATTACCCGTGATGGCCATCATTACCAATATTGATGCCGATCATATGGATACATACGGGCACGATATTGCGAAACTCAAGAGTGCGTTTGTCGAATTCACGCAGCGTTTGCCATTCTATGGAAGCGCAATTGTATGTTCGGATGACCCCAATGTACGCGACATCATTCCCTTTGTATCAAGACCGCTTATTACCTATGGTTTAAATGCGGAAGCACAGTTTCGGGCCGCTAACGTACGTGCAACCGGCACGCGTATGCAATTTGATGTCTTACGAACGACGCGACAAGGCACGATGCCCTTGTTGTCGATAGATTTGAGCTTGCCAGGCAAACATAACGTATTGAATGCGTTGGCTACGATCGCTGTGGCGACTGAGCTCGGGGTGGATGATCTTGCAATTGCGAAAGGCCTGTCAGAATTCCGAGGAGTTGGCCGGCGTTTCACCCAGGTCGGTGATTTTGCCGCGTTGAAAGGCGGCACCTTCAGTGTGGTTGATGATTATGGCCATCACCCAGTTGAGATGGCGGCCACGTTGGCCGCCGCACGGGGGGCGTGGCCTCAGCGACGAATCGTGCTGGCCTTTCAGCCTCACCGCTACACGCGGACGCGCGATTGCTTTGAAGACTTTGTCAAAGTCCTAAGCTCGGCGGATGCTGTCTTGCTTACCGAGGTATACGCCGCGGGCGAGCCTGCCTTGGTTGCCGCAGATGGGAGGGCGCTCGCACGCGGTGTTCGCGTGGCCGGTAAGGTTGAGCCCGTCTTCGTCGAAGACGTTTCTGCCATGCCAGAGGCAATCAAAAATTTTGCGCAAGATGGCGATGTCGTTATTGTCATGGGTGCGGGATCCATCAGCAAGGTGCCGGATCAACTTGGGGGGCTGCGATGAGCCATCCGATGGGTCGTGTTGGAGTCCTGTATGGCGGTAAGTCGGCCGAGCGCGAAGTGTCGATCATGTCTGGCACCGGCGTGCATGCAGCGCTTGTGAGTCAAGGTGTCGATGCGCACTTGTTTGATACGGGCGTGCGTAGTTTGAGCGAACTGGCAGACGCAAAGTTTGATCGGGTCTTTATCGCGCTCCACGGTCGCTTTGGTGAAGATGGAACGATACAAGGTGCGTTGGAGTTATTGGAGATTCCTTATACCGGTAGCGGTCCGATGGCATCCAGTCTTGCAATGGACAAGATTATGACCAAGCGAATCTGGATCGAGGCTGATTTGCCTACTCCAGGTTACGCAACGCTGCTCGATGAGCAAAGTGTGAAGAGCGTCGTTGATCGTTTAGGTCTACCTCTGATGATGAAACCACCGCATGAGGGTTCGACGCTCGGCATCGTCAAGGCGGTACATGCAAGCGATGCGGTTGGCGCCTACCGTCATGCCGCTCAGTATGACGATGTCGTGTTAGCGGAGCAGTTTATTTCTGGTCGCGAGTTAACGGTAGCGATTCTGGGTGGCGGCGACTCCGCGCGCGCCTTACCGCTCATTGAGATTGTGGCGCCAGACGGTAATTACGATTACCAAAATAAATATTTTTCTGATGACACACGCTACTTGTGTCCCGCGCCGATCGAACCGGCCCTTGCTGCGCACATTGCTCAAATTAGCGTTCAGGCTTATCGGGTGCTTGGGTGTGAAGGGTGGGGGCGTGCAGATGTCATCCTCGATGCGGCGGGCAAAGCGTGGCTAATCGAGATGAATACGTCCCCTGGCATGACAGGACACTCGCTCGTGCCGATGGCAGCTAAAGCAGTTGGAATGGACTATCCCAGTTTGTGTATGCATATCTTGAGTGAGGCCCGCTGCAAAGTGGGGCGCCTCAAGCAAGAGTAACGGAGCCAGTTGTGTGGAACGAAGCTCGTACGATCAATCGCCTTGCCAACACCTTCATGGTGTTGGCTGTGCTAGCTATGCTTGCAGGTGGTGTGTACTGGCTGATTCAACGGCCGATTTTCGCGTTGACGGCGATCGAGATCGAGCCAGCTCCGAACAGCACGTTGAAGTACGTGACGCCAGAGAACCTTCAGTCGACTGTCGCCGGAAATCTGATCGGCAATTTTTTTACAATCAATTTGCTCGAGACGCAAAGTGTCTTCGAAGAGGCTCCGTGGGTGCGCTCTGCGACGGTTCGTCGAATCTGGCCCAACATGTTGCGGGTCTCGATCGAGGAGCAACAGCCGTTGGCTCTGTGGAACGACAACCAAATGATCAATACTTGGGGACAAGCGTTTACCGCGAATCAGGGCGAGCTAGACGACGATACGCAGTTACCTCAGTTCGAAGGGCCAGAAGGCCAAGAGCTACTGGTCGTAAATCGCTACGCCGAAATGACGAGCTGGTTTGCTCCGTTGGGCCTAGATGTCCGCAAGCTGTCCTTAAGCGATCGACTAGCATGGGAGGCGACACTCTCAAACGACATGACGCTTGCCCTGGGACGAGACCCAGGTGCCGACGCCCCGAACACGCAGGCCGGCATACCGGGCGCTTTGCCATTTGCCGCACGCATTCGTCGCTTTGTACAAGCCTGGCCGGAGGCCAGTCAAAAAACGGGTGGTCGTGCGGTGACGCACGTCGACCTTCGCTATCCCAACGGCTTTGCATTAACGCTAGCTGCATTGCCAGAACCCACTCAACCTCAAAAGAAACGATAACGCCATGACCCGTGACATCAAGGATCTAATCGTCGCCCTCGACATCGGCACCAGCAAGGTCGTTGCTGTGGTCGCCGAGATTTTGCCGGAGGGCCGTTTTGAAGTGCTCGGTCTCGGTCAGCACGAGTCGCGCGGCATGCGCAAAGGTGTCGTTGTCAACATCGAAACGACGGTCAACTCAATCCAGCGTGCGTTGGAAGAGGCCGAATTAATGGCCGACTGCAAGATCCGTGACGTGTATACCGGAATCGCCGGTAGCCATATCCGTAGTTTCAATTCGAGCGGCATGGTGGCAGTTAAAGATAAAGAAGTGACGGCGACGGATGTTGCGCGTGTGATTGAAACGGCAAAAGCCGTCAATATTCCAACCGACCAGCAGGTCTTGCATGTGTTGACGCAAGAATTCATTGTCGATGGGCAGGAAGATATCCGCGAACCGATTGGGATGAGTGGCTTGCGCCTAGAGGTAAAGGTGCACATCGTGACTGGCGCTGTGAGTGCTGCGCAGAACATCGTCAAGTGCGTGCGTCGTTGTGGACTCGAAGTTCAAGATCTGATTTTGCAGCCTCTGGCCTCGAGCTTGGCGTGTTTAACCGCCGATGAGAAAGAGCTTGGAGTGGTCTTGGTGGATATCGGTGGCGGAACTACGGATGTGGCGATCTATACCGGCGGAGCGATCCGGCATACGGCCGTTTTGCCTATCGCAGGTGATCAGATCACAAGCGACATTGCGCAAATGCTTCGTACCCCGACGCCTGATGCCGAGGATATTAAATTGAGGTTTGGCATTGCCAAGCAAGTATTGGCGGATCCGGATGAGACGGTTGAGGTGCCAGGGTTAGGGGATCGCGGCCCAAGACAGGTTAAGCGGCAAGCGCTTGGTGCAGTGATTGAGCCGCGTGCCGAAGAGCTCTTCGGGCTCGTTCAGCAAGTGATTCGTGAGTCGGGGTATGAGGACTTACTGTCTTCAGGTGTGGTGTTGACAGGTGGGACCTCGATGTTGCCTGGCATGGTCGAGCTAGCAGAAGATGTGTTCTTGAAGCCTGTGCGAGTTGCTGTGCCGGATTACGACGGAAGTTTGGCCGATGTGATGCGCAATCCGCGTTTCTCGACCGTGATGGGTTTGTTAGGTGAGGCGCGCATGCAGAGGTTGCGTGGTCGTAAGGTCACGCAGCAGGGTGGAAGTTTCAAAGCAATTTTGGCACGCATGAAAGAGTGGTTCATGCATTGATTTTGGAGCCTTCGGGCACCAAAAGGATTGGGTGTATTTGATGTTGCCCAGTCTGTTGGAGAGACGTTTCAAACCCGGCGCGGACACAGTCGGCGGCGAGTTTGAAGCGATTTCTAAAAAGTAGTTTGGGGATTTTAGAAACGTTTACTTATTTAGACTTGAGGGAGTCAATCATGATGTTTGAAATGTTAGATAACGCAAATAAAGGCACGGTCATCAAGGTGGTCGGTGTCGGTGGTGCAGGCGGAAACGCTGTGGCCCATATGATTAAGTCTGGCGTACAAGGTGTGGATTTCATTTGCTGCAATACCGATGCGCAAGCGTTGGCCGCAACGAATGCGCCGGTACAAATTCGTCTGGGCCGTACAGGCTTAGGCGCAGGTGCTAAGCCTGATCAAGGCCGTGCTGCAGCTGAACTGGCGCGCGAAGAAATTCGCTCGGCGTTAAGCGGAGCCAATATGGTCTTCATTACAGCCGGTATGGGTGGCGGTACGGGAACGGGTGCGGGTCCTGTAGTGGCCGAGGTTGCCAAAGAGTTGGGCATTCTGACCGTTGGTGTGGTCACCAAACCCTTCTCTTTCGAAGGCCATAAGCGGATGAAGATGTCCGAAGAGGGTATTTCCGAGTTGTCCAAATATGTTCATTCGTTGATCGTGGTCCTCAACGAGAACCTCTATGACTTGATGGACGAGGATGCAACGCAGTCAGATTGTTTCAAGGCAGCGGACGATGTATTGCACAATGCTTGCGCCGGGATCGCTGAGATCATCAACGTTGAAGGTAACGTGAACGTCGACTTTGAAGACGTGAAGACGATTATGGGCGAACAGGGTCAGGCGATGTTGGGAACAGCCGTTGCGTCTGGGCCTGACCGTGCAAAACTTGCGGCAGAGCAAGCCGTTGCATGTCCGTTACTCGAAGGGGTCGACTTGAATGGCGCACGCGGTGTGTTGGTGAACATCACCGCCAGCTCCACGCTCAAGATGAAAGAAACTCGGGCCATCATGGATCACATTAGTGGCTTTGCTTCGCCAGAGGCGACGGTCATTTTTGGTACGGCATACGACGATTCGATGGGCGACAACTTGCGTGTGACGGTTGTGGCAACTGGTTTGGGTCGTGCGCAAAGTCGCCCGCACATTGTGCCGGGGGTGGAAACGTTTGAAGTCCAGCGCACCGGTACGGACAATATGCCGGTTGGCGGTCAGCAGCAGGACTTTGCCGTTCCATCGGTGTTGCGTAACCCGCGTACTCAAGCCTCGGCCCAGGTACGCGCGTTGGAAACTGCAGGGATGGAGCATTACGACATCCCAGCGTTTCTGCGCCGCCAAGCCGATTAAGTAGCATCGATTGCTCCCTTTTCCAGCGCCCTAGTTGGGCGTTGGTCTCACGCACGGGCTCTCCCCAGGCTCGTGCGTGGTTTAGGCTGAGGATTCGAGGAGGGATTTTGCGCATTGTGCGGTGCAATGTTCGTAAAAAAAAAGTACAATTCGTCAAGTTCTTCAGAGACTAGCCTGCCTATATGTTTCGCCAGCGCACGATCAAACAGCTCGTAAAAACCACTGGTGTTGGCCTGCATTCCGGCCGACGGGTTGAATTGACCCTGCGGCCAGCGGCGCCTAACACGGGTATTGTGTTTCACCGTATCGATTTGCCGGAAGTGGTCGATTTACCTGCTCAAGCGGGCATGGTGAAAGACACACGCATGGCTTCCGTTCTCGGGCAGGGTGCGGCGCGCGTATCGACGGTAGAGCACTTGATGTCTGCTTTGGCCGGGTTAGGAATCGACAATCTGCATGTTGACCTGACCGCCGAAGAAGTCCCCATCATGGATGGCAGTGCAGCGACTTTTGTCTATCTCTTGCGCTCAGCCGGTATTGAAGAGCAGGCTGTACCCAAGCAGTTTTTACGAGTGCTCAAACCGGTGGAGATTCGCGAAGGTGAAGGAGATCAGGCGAAGTGGGCGCGTCTGGAGCCGCATGAAGGGTTCTCTCTGGCATTTTCCATTGACTTTCAGCATCCCGCAATTGACTCAACGGCGAGCTTCGCCGAGATTGATTTTGCAACGCATTCATATGTGAAAGAAATTGCTCGCGCCCGAACCTTTGGTTTTGTCAACGAAGTAGAAGCTTTGCGCTCCGCGGGCTTGGCACGCGGTGGAAGCCTCGACAATGCAATTGTGATGGACGAGTATCGCGTCTTGAATGTCGACGGGCTTCGTTATGACGACGAGTTCGTCAAGCATAAAATCCTAGATGCGGTCGGTGACTTGTATCTAATCGGGAAGCCACTTGTTGCACGCTATGTGGCTTGCAAGTCTGGGCATGCGATTAATAATCAGCTTGTTAGGGCCTTGCTGGCTCAGCAAGATGCCTGGGAGCTGGTTACTTACTCTTCGGTATCAGAGGCGCCTGCGGCGTTTCGACAAGAGTGGAAGCTGGCTTAACCTCCGCTTGACTTGGCTGATGATGCGCTAGCAGTCTAGCGACTGCATCAGCGAGTGGGCCCGGTCTTAGATTTTTATTCAATTCTTCAAACGCTTGCAGGTCTTTTTGATCCAACGCACGGGCTTCTTTTTCTGGTTTTTTGAGTTCAGGTAGCCCCAGCCCTCCTTGGGCGCGTAGTTTGATCTCATTTACGTTCCAGCCAGTCGACTGCAAGTGAGCAGTCACTCTTGGTGCAATTTGGCGGAACTTTGCGGCGAAGGCGGCACTCGAAACCATGAGTGTCAGGCAGTGCGCCTCGAGTTTGAGCACCTCAAATGCGCCTCGCATCGCGGGCGGAATCGCCTCTCCGATTGCCGCTCGAAGTTTTAGGTGCAGTTGCGCAGTCGCGAGAACGCTCGCTGCTTGCGAGTCATGGCCCAGCCAGCCGATCAAATGAGCGCTTCCTGAAGGGGATGCAGAGCGCGTCTTGCGGGGTGGTGGACTTGCCATAAGTTAAGGAAGTGAATGAAGTTAATAATTATGCCGTCTCGACAAGGGCAGTATGCACCAATTACGCTGAGCGTAAGTAGGTTGGTGATGCTTGTTGCGCTCTTGCTGGTTGCCGCAATGATCGCAGGCGCAGTTTTGCAGCGCCTAGTCTGGAAGTTACAGCCGGAGACTCAGCCATCAGCGCTCGTCGTGGCAGCGATGACGCCTAGCCCGACGGCGAGTGCTGTGGCGGATAACTTGACGGTACACCTCTTGGCAACCAAGGTGGGTGAGTTACAGGCGACCATCAAGCGTCTGGACGGCCTGGGGCGGCGGGTTGCCAAGGTAGCAGGCTTGTCCGAGGGCGATGTCCGTTTTGAGTCTGAGACTCCTGAGGCGGCAGTTGTGCTGGACGATCTGTGGGTTCCGATGCCCCCGGGGCCGCACGTGCGTCCATTGTCAGAACTTGAGAGCCAAATTAACGCTGTGCAAGCTCGATTGACGCGTCAAAGCGACTATTTCTCGATGCTTGATCTGGCGGTCACCGAGCGCGCGGCCACGGTCGCGCGTCTGCCAACGGCCATGCCAATTGAGTCATATCCCTATTTAAGCTCGTCTTACGGGTGGCGACGCAATCCGTTTAACGGACAGATGAGTATGCACGAGGGCTTGGACTTTAGCGCACCAGAGGGCACCCCGATCCGTGCAGCATCGGGTGGCGTTGTTCGAACGGTTGCGCAGCACCGTGGGTTTGGAAATATGGTTGAAATTGATCATGGTGAGGGCTTGATCACGCGCTATGCGCATGCCAAGGTCGTTCTGGTCAAAGAGGGCCAGCTTGTCACACGTGGACAGTTGATCGCGCGAGTTGGCTCAACGGGCCTGTCGACGGGGCCGCACCTGCACTTCGAGGTCAGACAAGACGACCGTCCTCTTGATCCGCGGGTATTTCTGGCAGGGCAACCGGTGGTTGCTGAGCAAGCGGCAACCCAGCCAGTATCGGTCGGAGCCTCCGGTGTTACATGGCGACCACGCCTGCGTTAAACTGATTAACTTATCGCCAGTCTTTTTTGGTGTTTTTGCTAATATTTTCTTAGTTTAGTTTGCGTGCTGGTCACGCAAAATTGCCCGGGTCTCATACGCATGCTTTCTCTGCTTAAAAAAATATTCGGTACACGAAATGATCGCTTGCTGAAGCAATTGCGCCGTCAGGCCAATCAGATCAGTGCGCTTGAACCTCAGATGCAGGGCTTATCTGATGCGGAGTTGCGGGCGAAAACAGATGATTTTCGATCAAGGATTGAAGCAGGTAGCACGCTAGACTCGATACTACCCGAGGCCTTTGCTGTCGTGCGGGAGGCAGGTGTGCGTGTCTTTGGGATGCGTCACTTCGATGTGCAGTTGATTGGCGGCATGGTTTTACACTCGGGCAAGATCGCAGAAATGCGGACAGGCGAAGGTAAGACGCTGATGGCAACCTTGCCCGTCTACTTGAATGCACTAGGTGGGCGTGGCGTGCATGTGGTCACCGTCAACGATTATTTGGCTAGGCGTGATGCGCAATGGATGGGCCGGCTGTATAACTTCCTGGGCCTGACTGTTGGTGTGGTGGTGCCTCAACAGACGAACGAAGAAAAAATTGCGGCCTACCGTGCTGATATTACCTACGGCACGAATAATGAATTTGGTTTTGATTATCTGCGAGACAACATGGAGTACCGTGTCGAAGATCGACGCCAGCGCTCGCTTGTCTACGCAATCGTCGATGAGGTGGATTCGATTCTGATCGATGAGGCGCGTACGCCTTTGATTATTTCGGGCCAGGCAGAGGACCACACAGAACTATACGTTCGCATGAACGCAGTGCCACCGTTGCTTACTCGCATGGCCTCGGAGCCTAAGCCTCAAGAGCCGGAGCCAGAGGGGCATTACTGGGTCGATGAAAAAAACCACCAGGTGTTTTTGTCTGAGTCGGGGCACGAGCAAGCGGAAGGTATTCTGACACGCCTCGGGTTGTTGCCGGAGGGCCAGTCACTGTATGAGCCACGCAATATTAGTTTGATGCACCACTTGATGGCATCGTTGCGCGCACACAATTTATTCCATCGTGATCAACATTATGTTGTGCAAGAAGGCGAAGTTGTTATTGTTGATGAGTTCACGGGTCGTTTGATGGTCGGACGTCGTTGGTCTGATGGCTTGCATCAGGCCGTTGAGGCAAAAGAAGGCGCGAAGATTCAGCTTGAGAACCAGACGCTCGCTTCAATTACCTTCCAGAACTTCTTCCGGATGTACGAAAAGCTGTCGGGTATGACCGGAACGGCCGATACAGAAGCGTATGAGTTCCAAGAAATTTACAGTCTCGAAACAGTGATTGTGCCCACGAATCGTCCCATGGTGCGCGCCGATCAAAATGATCAAATCTTTAAAACCGCATTAGAAAAGTTCAAGGCGATTGAGGCAGACATACGCGACTGCCAAGAGCGCGGGCAACCCGTCTTGGTAGGAACGACGAGTATCGAAAACTCGGAATTGCTGTCGGGTATGTTGACGGCGTCCGGTCTGCGACATGAAGTGCTCAACGCTAAGCAACACGCACGCGAAGCTGAGATCGTCGCTCAGGCGGGCAAGCCCGGAAACATTACGATTGCGACGAACATGGCGGGTCGTGGCACTGACATCGTGTTGGGCGGTAGCATTGAAAAGCTGATTGAAACAGTACGCGCCAATGAGTCTCTGTCAGACACCGATAAACAATTACAAGTTGATGCGATCCGTCAGGAGTGGCAACCGCTGAATGATCGCGTTAAAGCCGCTGGCGGTCTGCGCATCATAGGCACCGAGCGTCACGAATCGCGCCGTATTGATAATCAGCTCCGTGGTCGTGCTGGGCGACAAGGCGACCCTGGTTCTTCGCGTTTCTATCTGTCGCTAGAAGATCCGCTGATGCGTATTTTTGCTGGCGATCGCGTGCGCGCAATTATGGAGCGATTGAAGTTACCCGAAGGCGAGCCGATCGAAGCCGGTATGGTGTCTCGTTCGATCGAGACCGCCCAACGAAAAGTTGAAGGCCGTAACTTTGATGTGCGTAAGCAACTGCTCGAATACGACGATGT
>JBILJY010000255.1:0-2879 GCA_044376975.1 Burkholderiaceae bacterium
TGAATCCACGCCCGAAGGCCGAACCGTTGCCGCCGCCACCGAGTCAGTCACAAACGGCGCCTGCAACCGGCGGGCCTTATTTCTTGCAGGTTGGCTCGTTTCGCGTCCTTGAAGATGCCGAGTCCTTGCGAGCGAGAATCTTGTTGTTGGGCATGCCAGTAGAAATCCAACGTGCCGAGGTGAACGGGTTGCAAGTGAACCGTGTCCGTGTTGGCCCTTTCGCGCGGATTGATGACATGAATCAAATTCGTACAAAGTTGGGCCAGGAAAAAATTCCAACAGCAGTAGTTCGACAGTAGTAGAGGCGAGCGGGAGTGCGATGCGGCCCGGTTGGCGCTAGAACCTTTTAAGGATTATTCAAACATGAAACTTTTTTCAAAAGCACTGCTTGCGATGGCAAGCCTGATGTTGCTGTCGTTTACCACTGCGAGTCACGCGCAAAGCGCTGCGCCGGCTAAATCTAAGTATCTTGAGTTGAGTCCAGCGCAACCAACCGAACCCGGAAAAATTGAAGTCCAAGAGTTCTTTTCGTACGCCTGTTCACATTGCGCCGTCATTGAACCGATGTTGCAAAAATGGATGAAGACCGTACCCGCGGACGTCGTTGTTAAACATGTACCTGTCGCATTCAACGCGAGCATGAAGCCCTTGCAGCGGTTGTACTACACGCTTGAGGCGATGGGTCGCCTCGACTTGCACATGAAAGTATTTGATGCGATTCATGAACAGAAAAAGCGCTTGTTCTCAAAAGCAGAAATCACAACCTGGATTGTGTCGCAGGGCGTCGATCGTGCAAAGTTCGAGGCGGCGTTTGAGTCTTTTGGCGTGTCGTCCAAAGCGGGCCGTGCTGATCAGCTAGTCACCGCCTACCGTGTGCAAGGGACACCGACGATGTCGGTGGCGGGTCGTTTTGTGACCTCGCCCTCGGAAGCCGGTGGTTACCAAGAAACTATCGATGTTGCGAACAGCTTGATTAATCAGGTGCGCGGCAAGTAGTTGGCGGCCTGCTTGAGGTCGTCGATTAAGTCGTCGATGTCCTCAAGTCCGATATGAAAGCGCAGCAAAGCGTTCGGGCTGTGTTTCCAATAAGTGTGTGCGGCGAGTGTGCCTGGGTCGACCCATTGCACCAGGCTTTCATAGCCCCCCCAAGAAAATCCAATTCCAAACAGCGTTAGTGCATCGACGTAAGCCTTTGCTGCGTCCGGCGAGCACTTGAGCTCAACGGACAACATCCCATTGGCGCCGGAGCAGTCTCGTTGCCATAGCGCATAGCCTGCGTCTTTATGCCAGGCAGGATTAAAGATCTTTGCGACGTACGGCTGCGCATCAAAAAACGCACAAACCTTTAAGGCGTTGATGGCATGTTGCGGCATACGCACGGCCATGGTTTTTACACCCCGCAAGGCGAGCCAGGCATCATCCGCACTAAGAGAGTTACCCATGGCATATTGGGCCGAATGCAGCCGTGCAGCAACGGACTCGTCTTTGGCGATAACAGCGCCGAGCATGACATCGGAGTGCCCAGCAACGTATTTTGTGCCAGCGACTACAGAGATATCAGCACCCAAGGCCAAGGGGCGATAGATGTATCCAGAACCCCACGTATTATCTGTTGCGAGCAAGACACCATGCCGTTTTGCGACGGCAGCCATCGCGGGAAGGTCGAGCATTTCAAATAGTAGTGAGCCTGGCGACTCGACATAAATCATTTTTGTTTCTGGCGTAATGAGTGCGTCAAGATCGTCTTGTGCCGCGAAGTATGTGACAGAAATTCCCAGGCCTTTGAGTAAGGCGCGGTCTAGGTTTCGGACAGGGCCGTAGACGCCATCGCAGACAAGCACATGGTCACCGGTTTTTAGAATGCCCAAGAAAGCAATGTTGATTGCTGCCATCCCTGAAGGTGCGAGGACGCAGTACGTGCCGCCTTCGAGTTGCATGAAGACTTCTTCGAGCGCACGGTGTGTGTCCATGCCTGAACGACCGTAGCTGATCGCGCGCTCACCTGCAGCACGTTTGGCAAAGACGCGCTCGAGTGCGGCGAGGTTTTCAAAGCGGACCGTGCTGGTTCGCATCGAAGGAAGATTAACGGGTGCTGTGCCAGTTTCGGGATCAAACGGGGCACTACCGATATGAAGCAGTTTAGTATCGAGATGATGCGTAGTCACGACGCGTCCTTTTAAATTGGGGTGGGCTAGATTGTCTTGAAACGGATTATGCCGTCCGCATCTAGCGAACGCGAAAGTTTTTCTTCAAAGTACAGCGCGTGCAAGTGTGCAAGGGCTTCGCCCATTGCAAACGTCGTTTGGTGTAAATCGAGCTTACGTTTAAACATTACTGGCAGAATGTCAGTGGTTGACTGAGGCGTGACACAGGCAGCGAGCACCTCGTCTAGTCGCTCGGCGTGGTGAGCATGTTGTTGCGCGGTACGCTCGTGTAGACCTGTAAAAGGTTTGCCATGCGAAGGCAGCACAAGGGTGTCCGCGGGCAGATGATTAAAGGCATTCAGTGAATTTAAATAAAGTGGCAAGGGATTGCTCAGCGGTTCATAGTCGAAGACGCTTATATTGGTTGAGATCCGCGGCAACACCATATCACCTGAAATCAATACATTCAGGTCTGCGCAGTAGAGCGATATATGTTCAGGAGCGTGGCCATAGCCGACAATGCCTTCCCACACATGACCATTGATCTTGAGTTTGCTGCCGTGCAGTAAGCGGACATAGGACGCAGGCATGCTTGGAACAAGACTTGGGTAGTAGCTAGCGCGCTCGCGCACTTGCTGCAAGGCGTCTGGATCGACCATGCCATGACTCCCAAGGTGACGCGCGGCGCTTTCACCACCGGAGGCGCCGCCTTTACTTACAGTCCAGAGCTTGGCG
>JBILJY010000256.1:0-2869 GCA_044376975.1 Burkholderiaceae bacterium
ACCAACCCTTAACATCAAGGCGCTGACAAGCTTAGGATCCAACTCCTCCCAGCGACCACGACGCAGTGTTGTCGGTAACACAATGTCGCCAAAGCGCGTACGAATCAAACGACTCACTGTTAAGCCCACCGACTCAAACATACGACGCACTTCCCGATTGCGCCCTTCATTTAAGGTCACACGATACCAACGATTACTCCCCTCGCCACCTAGGAACTCAATCATGCCAAAGCTCGCAGGACCGTCGTCAAGCACCACGCCATCCAACAATGATTGGCGCTGTTGTGGACCGAGCTCTCCGAGAACCCGCACCGCGTACTCGCGCTCGTTGCCGTAACGAGGATGTAGCAGCCGATTCGACAGATCACCCGATGTTGTCAGAATTAACAGGCCTTCGGTGTTTAGATCGAGACGCCCGACCGACAGCCACTTACCGACCTTCATCTTGGGTAAGCGTGCAAAAACGTTGGCACGACCACCCGGATCGTCATGGCTCACAATCTCGCCTGCAGGCTTGTGATACAAAATTACGCGTGGTGGTTTTTTAGTGTTGGTGCGTGTGATGGGCCTACCGTTTACACGCACTAAATCGTTGGGCCCTACGCGCTGACCAATGTGTGCCGGTTCACCATTGACTGACACACGACCAGCGATGATGAGCTCCTCCATCTCGCGCCGCGAACCAATGCCTGCATCTGCCAAAAGTTTGTGCAGCTTGGGCATCAACAGATCACTGTTCAAATATTTATTGAGGCGCTGTTCGCTACGATCAGCACCACTCAAATAGGCTAGTGCCTCTTGAGCCTCTTTCTCAGCCTGCACGGGATCGCCCATATCGACCGTGTCGGCTTGATCCTGTGCTTCACCGATTGCAACATCCGCATCAACGCTTTTTACAGGTGCCGCAGAATCACCCCCCTCTACCGCCTCTGGGGACTCACTGCGCCGACGCCTGAAAGGCGTGCGCAATTTGCGTCCACGGGGCTTTGCAGGTGAAGCAGCTGTACCCTCTTGAGCGTCTTGTGAAGCGGAGACCTGCTCAGTCTGTGGGACTGATGCCTGGTTGTCAGGATGCTCGGTATTCGAATTAGTCACTTGGACTCCAGGTTTGGTAGGGGCACTGACGGAGGAACCGCAGTTTCTGACAACATCACGCTTTGCTCATCGGCTGGCGCTTCTAAATCGAGGGGCAATGAATCCACTGCATCCAAACTTTGCTCACTACTTTGCGCAGACAACATGTTGCTGGCCGCCATACCGGACTCAAGCGCGAGTGATTGCAACGCTTCACTAATCTCCGCCTCCCCTAGCGCGGGTAACTCGTCAAGCGCACGCAAGCCTAAATCGTC
Organism: Burkholderiaceae bacterium; assembly: GCA_044376975.1. Lineage (GTDB taxonomy): Bacteria > Pseudomonadota > Gammaproteobacteria > Burkholderiales > Burkholderiaceae_B > Zwartia. The sequence goes on from JBILJY010000256.1 coordinate 1,350, forward strand.
CAAAAACTGCCGAGTCGTGCCAAGCAAACCGGGCCGACCTGGACCGTCGCGATGGCCGATGACCTCGACCCAACCGCGATCTTCCAACGTTTTAATGATCTGGGACGAAACGGTCACACCGCGAATATCTTCAATATCACCGCGCGTAACGGGTTGGCGCCAGGCAATGATGGCAAGCGTCTCCATTACTGCACGCGAATACTTGGGCACACGCTCTGGACTTAGACGCTCAAGATGTCGTTGCATTGCTGCACGACTCTGAAATCGCCAACCGCTTGCGAGCTCCACGAGTTCCATCCCGCGATCAAGCCAAATTTGCTGCAAGTCCTCAAGCAGGCGTGTCAACTGCGCTGCAGTAAAGGAAGGCTCATCAAATAACTTGATTAACTCACTCAAAGGCATCGGCACTGAAGCGCACAGCAATGCCGTCTCAAGCACTTTTTCTGCATGCAGAAGAACTTCTGCATCAACCTCAACGACCTGCACCAATTCCGATGTCGCAACTGGGTCAGACTCAATACTTTGTATAACGGGCGTCTCTACGGCGCCAACCTCTGTCTGTTCATGACTATTGTCATGATTATTGTCATGCTGACCATTCATAAGTCTTTCATTTCCTGTTAAGCGCTGTAGGCAACTTGTTCTAAAGCAGTATGTACGCTATACTTCTTTTCTTCAGACGCGGGGTGGAGCAGTCTGGCAGCTCGTCGGGCTCATAACCCGAAGGTCGTAGGTTCAAATCCTGCCCCCGCAACCAAATACAACTGGTCGATCGCTTTTGGCGCTCGGCCAGTTTTATTTTGTATATCTCGTTTAGCCGTCAATTGAATATTTATCTCATTGGATCGCTGCGCATCGAACCCAACCGCAGAATTGACGCGCAACAGGTGAAGTCTTAAAGGACACACATTAGCTGTCTTGGTCAGATCGGAGCAATTAAATCGTTACGGTTTGAACTCGAGCCTCACGCAGAGCGTTTGAGGCTAACGCCAAAGATTGCGCAGTGTAGATAAACTGGCAATCTGGCTGTACTTAATTCATATGCATTCTTATCGCGGCGCAGGCACTTACCACTTGCACTTACGCTTCCATCCCGCATTTTAAACTGTTTGGTGCGAGGAACTTGTTGCGACACTTCCACAACCAATGCTGAGAAGTGTAACGCACTCCCCCTACAACCTCAAGCTCTTTGCCCCACACTGAGGCAATTTCCCAACTATCGAGGCTTTCCCTGACTAAGGCAACAAGCGCATATCAGCGGCAAGCGTATCGGAAAAACCCCGCACAACACCAATTTCCGGAGCAATTGCCGCAATGGTGTCACGAATAGTGTCAAAAGCAGCTTCAAACGCTGCACGCTCGCAGCCAACGGGTTGACTCACCACCACAGTACGAATCGCACCGCCCGCTTGGAACACTCGAACCGCGGGATCCGGCGTATCCAACAAGACGCTATTCAAGCGTTGGGCATCGAACTCGGCTGGCTCAACAACCCATAGGGTCGCGTGATGCACAAAACG
>JBILJY010000087.1:0-10223 GCA_044376975.1 Burkholderiaceae bacterium
CGACTCCGCATGCGGCAATAAACGCTCAAATGAAAACAAGGCAAGCAACACGCCAAAAGTGGGTGCAAGCGCATAAAGGAGCTCAATGGGAAAGCCAATCGCAGCAGACGTGGCGCCCCGAGTCTCCACCATATACTGCCAGCCGTAAACTGCGAGGAAGACGCCAAGCCCACATAGCATCAACGAAATTAAACGCTCAAGCACCCACCGCAAAGAGGAAGGCAAGACGTTTAGCAACAAATCCATCCGCGCATGCGTCATGTGGCGCACACCGATGGCTGTAGCAATGACAACGACCCAGCCAAAGCCGAGAAGCGCTAATTCCTCGCTCCAAGAGAGAGGAATTCCAAAGACATAACGCAAGAAGACCTGCGCCGCCAGCGCCAAAAGCATGAGCAGCACAACAACGACCGCCACATACTTAAGGAGCTTCTCTACCAAATCACAAAAGCGGCGCATGCGTCAGTCCAGATTATTTCACTGCGTCGAGCGCTTGATTCATCAACGAATCACCAACAGTCTTGCGGGCTTTTTCGTAAATGGGTTGTACCGACTGACGGAATGCCGTCACATCACCCACGCTATTTACCGTCATACCCTTCTTTTGCAAGCCTGTTAACAAGTCTTTGACGTCGCTGCCCGCCGCTCTACGCTGGGCCGCAGTCGCCACTTTTCCAGCCTCGATCACCGCAGCACGCTGCTCTGGCGTAAGCTTATCCATCGTACGCTTCGAGATGATGAGCTCGATCGCCGAATAAGTATGATTCGTTAACGACAAGAACTTGGTGACCTCATACATCTTGCTGCTATCGATCACAGCAATCGGGATCTCGAGGCCATCAATCGTGCCCTGCTGCACGGCTGTAAATGTCTCACCCCAAGCCATTGGGATAGCGGCACCACCCAGTGATGTAAACATGTCAATGAACAGTGGGTTCTGCATCACGCGATATTTGACGCCTTTAACATCAGCCGGCACCGTCACAGGCTTTTTGTTATTGATCATCTGACGGAAGCCACCTTCCATATAACCAAGAACAATAATGTTCTTCTTGGCAAGCAAGGCAGACAACTCAGCGCCGATTTTCCCATCCAATGCCTTTTGAGCCTGCGCTTCGTTGGAGTACAGGAAAGGTAGGTCATTAATTTGAAACGCCGGTTCAATCTGAGCAATCACCGCATTCGTGATGATCGCGACATCCACCGTGCCGAACCGCACGCCTTCCATGACTTGCTTTTCTTCACCGAGCTGGCGATTTGGGTACATCTGAAGCTGAATAGAACCTTTGGACAGTTTTTCAACTGCTTCTTTGAATGCGCGAGCGCCAACAGAGTAAGGGTCTGTAGGACTGTCAGGCGTCGTCCAGCCCATTTTCAAAACCGTTTGAGCACTAGAGATTGCGGGCATAGAAAACGCACATACAGCCGAAACCAAGGCCGAGAGCGCGAGCATGTTGCGTCGTTTCATTTGGAAGTCTCCTTAATAGATAAAAACGATAAAGCACTAACGTGATGAAGTAAAAACTTAAGCAGCAAATGTTGGGAATTCATAGAGCACCTCAGGATTGCGCACAAGTATCTGTTGACGCAAGTCCTCTGTGGGCAACCAATCGACTACGGCGTCGGCAATATCGCCGTCATTGGGCATAGGCTTAGGAATGTTTGGGTGAGGCCAATCCGTTCCCCAAACCAAGCGATCCGTACGAGTTGCCAACAATGCATCCACGAAGGGTCGAATCGCTGCCCATTTGTTTGTGGCCTCCACCACTCGATATGCGCCAGACAGCTTGACCCACGCTGTGCCCTCTTTTACCAGTGCGCACATATTTTGAAACCCTGCATCGCGCACATCCGGGATCGAAGGATGCCCAAAGTGATCGAACACAACGGGCACACCTAGCTTTGCTGCCCAAGCCGGGATGTCTGGCTGCGCACTCACATCCACCAAAAACTGAATGTGCCAACCGAAGGGCTTGATCCGCTCGGCTAGCGCCTCAGCGTCACTCAATTGATTTCCACCAGCAAACAGTATGTTGACCCGTGCGCCACGCGTCCCTACTTTGTGCAGCCGTTCAATTTCCGCTTCAGGCGTATCGGCCGCGAGCACGCCTACAGCACGCAACCTATCCGGGTGCGCCTGCATGGTGTCGTACAGAGTGCGATGGTCGTACCCATACACAGACGGGTGCACGAGGACCGCACGATCAGCACCAATCGTATCGTTCATTTTTTCAAATGCAGCCCAGGGCGCAAGGCTCGGCGTGTAGGAGCGATTCGTGGTGTAGGGGTAGGTTTTGGGGTCTTCAAACACGTGGAAGTGACAGTCCACCGTTCCCCGGGGCAGTCTCTTCTTTGGCGCCACGATAGGATCAAAGGGCAAACATTCAGATGTATTCATGCTGCAAACCTTGTCGTCCTGAAACCGCTTGGCAAGGCAGTTTGCTTGCGGTTTTACTTATGATTGCGCTAGACGATATCACAGGCATAACCCGTCGAACACCGGATTAAACCAAACAAGCTAGAGACCCAGTGCAATATTGGGGTAATTGCTTAGACCCGGGGTTGGCCGATCAAGCCAAACGCTTACCTGTAGAGGCGTCAAAACGGTGCGTACGATCAGCGCGCGGCTTTATTCGTACGGAGGCACCAACGGCGGGGCAAGTCTGGTCTTCGTGAATGCGCACAATCAATACATCCTGATTGAGTTGGCAATACACCAAGCGCTCTGCGCCCAAGAGCTCAACGGCAACGACCTGCGCCTCCCAGCCGTCACTTCCAAAATCAAGGTGCTCGGGACGGACACCCAAAATCGTTCCTGCCTCAACACCCGACACGTTCTTCAACAAGTTCATGGGGGGTGAGCCAATAAAACTCGCTACAAACGTTGTCGCCGGCTTGCTATACACCTCTTCAGGCGTACCGAATTGTTCCATCACGCCAGCGTTCATCACAATCATGCGCTGTGCCAAGGTCATGGCCTCAACTTGATCGTGCGTGACAAATAATGAGGTGATGCCCAACTCTCTGTGCAATTTTTGAATTTCCAGACGAGTTTGTGCGCGTAACTTAGCATCCAAATTAGACAAGGGCTCATCAAATAAAAACACTTGTGGTTGACGCACAATTGCCCGACCCATCGCCACGCGCTGCCGCTGCCCTCCGGACAGCGCCCTGGGTTTGCGATCTAGATAAGGCATCAGCTCCAAAATACCTGCGGCCTTCTCTACACGCGCGCGAATCTCTTCTTTAGGCACTCGCGCAATTTTTAAACCATAGGCCATGTTGTCGTAGACCGACATATGCGGATAAAGCGCGTAATTTTGAAACACCATCGCAATATCGCGCTCAGCGGGCTCAAGATTATTCACGACACGGTCGCTAATAGAAATCGTGCCGTCTGTAATCTCCTCAAGCCCAGCAACCATTCGCAGCAAGGTCGACTTGCCGCAACCAGAGGGGCCAACGATCACGACAAACTCACCGTGTTCAACGTTCGCCGAGAGGTTGTGAATGACCTGCACAAAACTTTTAGGCGTGCCGTAACGCTTAACGACGTTCTGAAATGAAATAGCAGCCATCTCAATATTCGCTTTTTATAGACATTATTTTTCCGAATCCACCAAGCCCTTCACAAACCACTTTTGCATCAGGATCACAACAAGCGCCGGGGGTAACATTGCCAACATTGCCGTAGCCATCACCACATTCCACTCGGTGTAGGCGTCTCCAGAAATCAGGCGACGTATCCCAAGGACCACCGGATACATATCTTCTTTTGTCGTCACCAGCAGCGGCCAGAGGTACTGATTCCAGCCATAAATAAACTGAATGACAAATAAGGCCGCGATACTGGTGCGCGATAAGGGCAAGAGAATGTCCCAAAAAAAACGCATGGGTCCCGCTCCATCCATACGTGCCGCTTCGACCAACTCGTCAGGTACGGTTAGAAAGAACTGGCGAAACAAAAAGGTTGCAGTCGCTGAGGCAATCAGAGGAATGGTCAAACCGGCGTAAGAATTTAGCATCCCCAGGTTCGCCACCACGCCATACGTGGGTCCGATGCGCACTTCAACGGGCAACATGAGCGTGATGAAAATCATCCAGAAAATCAGCCCACGCAAAGGAAAGCGAAAATATACGATCGCGAAAGCCGAGAGAATCGAAATCGCAATCTTCCCAAAGCTGATCATTAACGCCGTGACGAGGCTCACCCACATCATGGGCCAAGCAGGGTTAATGCGCCCCCCGGCCTCTGTTGCGCCGCCGAAGAGCGCTAGCCGATACGTCTCGAACGCATGATCGCCTGGCAAAAGCGACATCGGCGTATTCTGCACAATCTGCGCAGTGGTTTGTGTGGAAGCAATAATAGTGACGTACACAGGGAACGCTACGATCAACACGCCAAGTATCAGCACGAGATGCGAAAGCACTGTTAACCCGGGTCGACGCTCAATCATGCTCATGCGTATTGGACCTTACGTTCAATAAATCGAAACTGCACAATTGTTAGACAAATCACGATCGCCATCAAAATGACAGATTGGGCTGCCGAACTTCCCATATCCATTGCTTTAAAGCCGTCGTAGTAAACCTTGTAAACCAGAATTGCCGTCGACTTACCAGGCCCACCGTGCGTAGTCGCATCAATAATCGCGAAGGTATCAAAAAAAGCATAGACCACATTAATGACTAGTAAGAAAAACGTGGTGGGTGAGAGCAACGGGAAAATAATCGTGCGAAAGCGGTACCAGGGCGTCGCGCCATCAATCGCGGCCGCCTCAATCAAAGAGCGTGGTATCGATTGCAGTCCCGCGAGAAAAAATAAAAAGTTATAAGAAATTTGTTTCCATACTGCAGCAACAACGATCAAGGTCATCGCATCGCGACCATCGAGCATGTGATTCCAATCCATACCGAACCAATGTAAGGCGAAGGATACGACTCCCATCGGAGAGGCAAATATAAATACCCACAAGACACCAGCGACCGCTGGGGCAACGGCGTAAGGCCAAATTAGGAGGGTTTTATAAATATTGGCTGCGCGCAACACCCGGTCGGCCATCACCGCCAACAGCAGGGCTAAGCTCAGGCCAACTACGGCCACTAACAGTGAGAAAATAGCGGTCGTTTGAAACGATTCAAGATACAGCGGGTCGTTAAAGAGTCTGGAAAAATTCTGCCAGCCTACGAATCGCCGAGACATGCCAAACGCATCCTCTTCAAGGACACTTTGATACAAAGCCTGACCAGCGGGCCAAAAGAAGAAAACCAAAACAATCGCCATCTGTGGTGCAACAAGCACCCAAGGCAACCATCGAGATTTAAAGCGAACTTTCTTTTCCATCAGTTTCTACAAAAAAAACGCGACGAGTCTCTTGCGAAACCCATCGCGCTGTTTCTGCTCATCTTAGCGGCTATTGGCCTTCTCAAAACGCTCGAGCAACTCGTTACCACGCTTCACGATTGCATCCAAGGCGTCTTTCGCAGCCTTTTTACCTGCCCAGACCTGTTCAAGTTCTTCGTCAATAATGGTGCGGATCTGCACATGATTACCCAGACGAATCCCTCGTGAGTTGTCTGTGGTTTTGCGAATCATCTGCGTGACCGAAACATCAGTGCCAGGATTCTGCTTATAGAAACCTGACTTTTCAGTTAACTCAAACGAGGCAATCGTGAGCGGAAGATAGCCGGTGCGCTGGTGGCTCTTGGCGGCCTCCTCTGGACGAGATAGGAAGTCAAAGAACTGAGCGACACCCTTGTATTCGTCTGGCTTGCGTCCTGCCATCACCCAAAGACTAGCTCCACCAATTACTGTATTTTGCGGAGCACCTTTGACATCAGCGTAATAAGGTAGGGTCGAGGTACCGAAGGCAAACTTGGCGTTACGCTTCAAATTGCCGTAAAGAGCAGAAGAGCCGGTGGTCATCGCGCACTCACCTGAAACAAAGACAGGGTCTGCCGCATTGGCGCGACCTTTGTATACGAACAAACCGTCTTTGGCCATTTCCGACAAATTCTGAATATGACGCACCTGCAAGGGTTCATTGACCTTTAGTCGCGCATCCATGCCCTTCATGCCATTACCTTGCGAGGCAAACTCGGTGTTGTGCCAAGCGCTAAAGCTCTCGAGCTGCGTCCAGCTAATCCAACTCGTTGTGTAAGGACACTTATGGCCGGAAGCCTTGAGCTTCTTAGCTGCTTCGACGACCTCAGGCCAAGTCACGGGAGGCTTTTCTGGGTCCAGACCAGCTGCTTTGAAGGCGTCTTTGTTATACCAAAGGACCGTCGTTGAGCTATTGAAGGGGAAGCTGAGCATTTGGCCATTGGGTGCCGTGTAATAGCCGGCAACCGCAGGGACGTACGCGGCTGGGTCGAACTTCACACCGGCTTTGCTCATGACGTCAGCCACTGGCACGATCGCGCCCTTACTGGCCATCATCGTCGCGGTGCCAACTTCAAAGACCTGGAGAATGTGGGGTGCATTACCAGCACGAAAAGCGGCAACTGCAGCCGTCATCGCCTCATCGTAGGTGCCCTTGAAGACGGGAACAACTTTGTAGTTTTTCTGACTCGCATTGAAATCCTTGGCAAGGTCATTGATCCACTCGCCAAGCGCACCGCTCATCGCGTGCCACCACTGAATCTCAGTTTGCGCCTGCGCAGGCAATGCGGTCAGCGCACCTAACGTGATTGCGGCTGTCGCCGCGGCAAATTTCAGTTTCATACGATCTCCTTGATTGGCGTGCTCAGCCACGCGTTGTCGAACTTGCTAATTGAGGGTACTGTCTTGACTGTACCCTCTCGAGATGACAGCTTTATTTATCTTTTTGACATCTCTTTGTAACATTTACCAGCCTAAGTTTTAATAAGGGTCTGCCCTGTATTCGCCCGGCACTTCCATTTTTTTGTTTTGAGGCGTACCCGATTATGCAATACATCCTCGCGCTCGACCAAGGCACCACCAGCTCAAGGGCAATTCTCTTCGATAGGCAAGGCCGTAGCGTCAAGACCGCTCAGAAAGAGTTTCGGCAGATATTTCCGCAGCCAGGTTGGGTCGAACACGACGCCAACGACATCTGGCAGACCCAACGGGAGGTAATGGAACAGGTTTTAGGGTTGAGCGATACCCCTGCCTTGGTGAACCAGGTTGCTGGTATCGCCATCACCAATCAACGCGAAACCACCGTTTTGTGGGATAGACGGACGGGCGAGCCCGTCGCTAACGCAATCGTTTGGCAGGATCGCCGCACGGCTGACACCTGTGACACGATGCGCAAGCAAGGCCACACGTCGTTATTGCAGGAAAAAACAGGACTCGTGTTGGATGCCTATTTTTCCGCCACTAAGTTGGCCTGGCTACTTGACCATACACCCGGCGCGCGCGCGCAAGCAGAGCGCGGTGACTTAGCCTTTGGCACGATCGACACCTGGCTACTTTGGAAACTGACAGGGGGTAAGGTGCATGCCACCGACCCCAGTAATGCCTCTCGCACCTTGCTATTTAACTTGCACACACTGCAATGGGATGATGCGCTACTAAAGCTCTTCAATATTCCACGGGCCTTGCTGCCCGACGTGCGTCCAAGCGGCGGACTCTTTGGCGAAACAGACCCCTCGCTTTTTGGTCGCGCCATACCAATTACCGCCATCATTGGCGATCAACAAGCAGCCACCTTTGGTCAGGCCTGCTTTTCCCCTGGCATGGCAAAGAACACGTATGGCACCGGCTGTTTCATGCTGTTGAATACGGGTAGCGCGCCTGTTGCGAGTGCAAACCGGTTGCTCACCACGGTAGGTTGGCAACGAGCAATCGAACCCAAGCTTGCACCAGAAGCGACTTACTGCCTCGAAGCGTCGGTCTTTATGGGTGGTGCAACCATTCAGTGGCTGCGCGACGGTCTAAATATCGTCGACTCGGCGGCGCAGGTCGAGGCTTTGGCGCAAAGCGTCCCAGATGTCGGAGACACCTACCTCGTACCTGCTTTTACGGGGCTTGGCGCACCACACTGGGACGGACACGCACGTGGCACCCTAGTGGGCATGACGCGCGGCACAACCAAAGCACATATCGCCCGTGCCGCGCTCGAAGCCATTGCGCTACAAGTCGCCGATGTCTTCGCTGCCATGCAAAAAGACTCCGGCATTACGCTCGCTGAATTACGTGTCGACGGCGGGGCCTGCAAAAACAATTTGCTAATGCAAATTCAGGCCGACTTCCTGGGCATCCCGGTTGTACGTCCAGCGATCACAGAAACCACTGCGCTGGGCGCAGCCTACCTTGCCGGACTCACCATTGGATTCTGGTCAAGCACCGAGCAGATTGCCTCGCAATGGCTGATAGATCGACGCTTTGAGCCCAGTTTGTCTGAAAGCGCACGTCAGACGAAACTGGCCCGATGGCATCAGGCGGTGGAAAGGGCAAAAGGCTGGGCACAGGACTAAACTACGTTATCCCTGCAACAAAAAGACTACAACATGCACCAGCCCGAGTCTCTTCCCAAAAACGGCCAGAGCAGTACACCACTTGACGCGACGCGGGCAAGTCTGCTTTCTTGCCTTGCAACAGACACGCCCTACGATCTCGCGATTATTGGTGGTGGCGCAACTGGCCTCGGACTCGCGCTGGATGCGGCCTCCCGAGGCTATTCTGTGGTCGTGCTCGAGGCGACTGATTTCGCTCAAGGGACATCCTCGCGCTCGACCAAACTTGTACATGGCGGAGTACGGTACCTGGCACAGGGTAATGTGTCGCTGGTGTACGAAGCCTTACACGAACGTACAACGCTCTTGCATAACGCACCGCACCTGGCACAGCCTCTTGCTTTTGTGATGCCTTGCTACAAATTCTGGGAACAACCTTTCTATGGGGCAGGCCTCATCCTTTATGATGCGCTCGCAGCACGTCGCAGCCTCGGGCGCACACGCTTTCTGGGTAAAGCACGCACAGTACAAGACCTCCCGAACTTAAATACGCGCGACCTAAAAGGTTCTGTTAAGTACTGGGATGGCCAGTTTGATGACGCCCGACTCGCACTTGCACTCGGACGCACAGCTGCACAACATGGTGCGCTCCTGCTTAACTATTGCGAAGCTGTCTCGCTCACCCATACCGACGGCTGTGTTTCTGGTCTCGTGATCCGCAATATTGAGACAAATGAAGAACATAGCATTCGCGCGAACTGCGTTGTGAATGCCGCCGGCGTGTGGGTCGATGCCCTGCGTGATTTAGATGCGCAGGCAAGCAACACGCGTCATTCGAACATCGTGGCACCGAGTCAGGGTGTACATATTGTTGTCGATCGCGAGTTTTTGCCAGGAGATCATGCACTCATCGTCCCGCACACGGCTGATGGTCGTGTGTTGTTCGCTGTGCCATGGCTTGGCAAAGTGATTATCGGGACAACGGACACGCCACGTCAGGATTTGAGTCGGGAACCGACTCCGTTTAAGGAGGAGCTGGAGTTCATTCTTCGCGAGTCAGCGCGTTACCTTAAGCGTGCTCCACAACGCACAGACATCAAGAGCATCTGGGTCGGGCTGAGGCCTCTGGTCAAACCGCCTGAGGATGACAGCGGAAATACCAAGAAGATCAGTCGCGAGCATACCGTGCTGATCAGCAAAAGCAAGCTCGTCACCGTGACGGGAGGAAAATGGACAACCTACCGCGCAATGGCAGAAGATGTCTTGGCTCAGTGCACAAAGGCCTCTTTACTACCCCAACGCTCAAGCTGCCAAACTGAAGATCTTCCGCTGGTCGGTGCGCAATCGGGCCGCGTTGTGACTCACCCCATGAACGCAGCACCTAGCATTGCCGCTTACGGAGACGAGGCGGCTTATGTCGACACCTTACCCGGCGCACAACGTGTACTTGGCGGCGGGCTCACCGAGGCCATGGTTCGCTTCGCCGTTAGACATGAGTATGCTCGCACCGTAGAAGACGTTCTAGCTCGCCGTTCGCGCTTACTATTTTTGGACGCAGAGCTCGCCTCGTCCCTTGCGCAAGCGGTGGGTGAAATCGTTGCAGAAGAAACAGGGCGCGACGCTGGAGTGGCTGCATTTAAAGAAATCGCACAGCACTACCGCACGTTGCCCGACGCCTAAGACGCCAGAGCATCCTCAAGAATCATCTCTGCACCCTTTTCTGCAATCATCATCACCGGACCCTGCGTATTACCAGAGACCATCGCTGGCATGACTGAGGCATCAATAACTCTAAGACCGCG
>JBILJY010000258.1:0-2845 GCA_044376975.1 Burkholderiaceae bacterium
AGAGTTTGAGAATAGTGTAAAAAAATATCCGATCATCCCAATGGGGACGCCTGACCCCTATACGCCGAGTTGATGTTTGGGGAACTGAATGCCGGTGCTGTAGTCTGGGCCCAGATAAAGTCTGTTGCGCTTGCTTAGTGAACTTAGTGGGCGTAGGGGATATTGCGAGCCATCCAGTAAACCAAGCCGACCAAGGCGGTTGCACCCGTCAGCGCTCCACTAAAGAGCTTCCAGGTCATGCTATGCAGTTCACGATGCAAATCCTCTTTCGTGGCAAACGTGTTTAGTCGCGTTTCGATACGGGTCAGGCGTTCGCGAGTGTCCACAGCAAACTTTTCCAAAGCAATAATTCGTGCTTCCATCTAGGTAATTCCAAAACAATTAGATGGAAATTGTCTCAAGTTCTGACGACATGTACAAGCTTAGAATTGCAACAAATTGTCACGGCCAGGGTATCGGTTGGCTGCGGTCAGTTACAGCCCATATGGCGTTTGTACATCTCTGGGTTATGCCCAGCCGGGATGCTCTTGCAAGGATCATCGGCATAACCGCGAAGGATGTTGTAACGCTTGATCTGCTCCGGTTTGAGAAACTGCACAGTCTTGTAGTGCTGTGAAAGATGAACGAAGCGCAGTTCCGATCGTGCGCTCTCTGCGTCGGCTAACAAGCGGCGCAGGGATGACTCGTCCACTTTTCCAGATGCAAAGGCGGATTCCAAGGCTTTTTCTGCCGCAATCAAACGCTCCCCCGCGGGTATGGCTGCTTTGCGCATTTCGTCCAACAAGCCCTGTGTTTTGTCTACTTGGTCAGCGGCCAGGGGAATCTTGTCCTTGAGCTCTAGCAAGTGAGAGGGGCCCGGCATACCGTTGAGTTCGGCGGCAAGGGCCAGTCCCCATCCACCCCCACGCCGAAGTTCGTTGATGTCGTTGTCGGACAGCGACTTAATGGCTCGGTTTTGCATTCCTGCATAAGGTGTCTGCCCTACGGGACTGTGCTGAGCCAAAGTCGGAAACGGCATGCACATAAGTAGCGCCAAAAGCAAAGCGTTTGGTTTCAAAGAATTTTCCAGTGTGAAATACGAGCCAAGCGCGGCGTTTAAGAAAAGATAATTTTTGCCCCTGTTTGAGTTTATCAGCAGCAAGCAAATGGGTTGGAAATTGTTCGAACGACTTGGAATCAGTTCGAAATAGTCTTGGCGGAGAGGGTGGGATTCGAACCCACGGTGGATTTGCACCCACGCCTGATTTCGAGTCAGGTACATTCGACCACTCTGCCACCTCTCCGGGATGCGGTTGGGTAACCGCGAGCACTGGGTCAAGCCCATAATTCTAGCAGAAACTGCCAAGCCAACCGGTAAACTAGAGGTCTCAACTCTTTGGTTCTATCTAACAAGCGAGACCCGTGCCATGCTCTTCGTCTTATCGCCCGCTAAAAAACTCGACTACGACTCCACGCTGAACGTGCAAACGCACACGCAGCCATTGTTTGTGAAAGAAGCTGCTGCGTTGATCAAGGTGCTCAAGGCCCGTTCCGCGGCCGAAGTGGGGGAGTTGATGGATTTGAGCCCTGCGCTAGCCAAGCTCAACGTTGATCGCTATGCCGCATGGAAACCAAGCTTTAATCAGTCCAATTCCCGTCAGGCGATCTTGGCCTTTAATGGTGACGTGTATGAGGGCCTTGAGGCTTCGACACTTAAGCCTAAGGATCTTGAGTGGGCACAAGAGCATGTCGCGATCTTAAGTGGGCTGTACGGAGTGTTACGGCCCTTAGATCTGATGCAGCCTTACCGCTTGGAAATGGGGACCAAACTGGATAACCCAGGTGGTACGAATCTCTATCAGTTCTGGGCAAAGACAATCGCCCCGTATTTAAACGAGCGTCTTGCAAAAGACAAAGCTCCGATTATTGTGAACCTTGCGTCGGAAGAGTATTTCAAATCGGTCGATTCAAAGCAGCTTAAGGCACGTGTGATTCAGTGCGTGTTTCAAGACGGGAAGGGCGCTGCGTGGAAGGTGGTGAGTTTTCATGCAAAACGCGCACGTGGACTGATGGCGCGTTTTGCGATCGAAAACCGCATCACAAAACCCGAGGGGCTAAAAAAGTTTGATGCCGAGGGTTACGCGTTCGCCGCAGACGTCTCAACCGAAGATAAGCTCGTGTTCAGACGCCCCGGCGCATAACTTCAACCCTGCTTAGTGCATGCTCCAGCCGTGGCTCACCACTACGGACTGACCGGTGAGCGCATTGCTTTCAAAACCCGCCAAAAACGCGATCACGTTTGCTACGTCTTCAGTAGTGGTGAATTCGCCGTCGACCGTATCTTTCAGCATGATGTTTTTAATCACTTCGGCTTCGCTGATATTGAAAGCTGCGGCTTGCTCGGGGATTTGTTTTTCGACCAGAGGCGTGCGCACAAAGCCTGGGCAGACCACGTTTGCACGTACGCCTTTGGGCCCGCCTTCTTTCGCAACGACTCGGGCAAGACCCAAGATGCCATGCTTGGCAGCCACATAGGCTGACTTCAAGCGCGAGGCCTCATGTGAGTGGACCGAACCCATGTAAATGATCGAACCACCGCGTCCAGCCGCATACATATGCTTGAGCGCGGCTTTGGTGGTTAAGAAGGAGCCGTCTAGGTGAATCGACACGACTTTCTTCCATTCGGCATACGGAAAGTCTTCCACGGGATGCACGATTTGTATGCCAGCGTTTGCAACCAAGATATCGATACTGCCAAATTGTTTAACGGTTTGATCGATACCCGCGTTCACAGCGGCTTCGTCGGTCACATCCATCACGACGCCCATGGCCTTGCCGCCTGCGTCAATGATTTGTCGCGCGACCG
>JBILJY010000088.1:0-9990 GCA_044376975.1 Burkholderiaceae bacterium
CGAGAGCATGCATTGACGATGACCCGTCCCGACCAGCAGTACTTCAGGGCGGACCCCGTCGAGGCGCAGCTCATTGGATTCTGTGGCATCAAGAAACGCCATGGGATCAAGAGGGGCAATCCTCAGTTTTGCGGCCAGGAGCAGCAGGTCGGTCGTAATATCAGAGGCGGCACCAGCGGGCCAGTGTTCTACGGCGCCCAGGGGCCCGAAAGCGATCGCGTGGTTAAAGCGCGTCTGGTTGATTTCGACAAAGCCGTCCCCGTAACCCGTGACGGTGTTCAGTGCCGAATTAGTATCAGTGTGAAGCTTCAAGCAAGACTCCGGCAAGTTCAGTTGATCATAGCGCAATCGTTCGCCCAATGGGATGAGGGACAGGGCGGTAGTCCCCTAGGGAAAATAGGGAATTTTGCAGGATTTAGGCGTTGATTTGCCCGGTAGCCCACGATGCGCTAGATTATGGGGTTTTGCTGCACTGCAAATAAAGCCTGCGAAGGCTGGATGACCGAGGGTTTAGGATGAAGAAGTTTCCCCGCATTGAGCGGCTGCCACCTTATGTTTTTAACATCACCGCTGAGCTCAAGATGGCGGCTCGCCGGCGTGGTGAGGACATTATCGATATGTCGATGGGTAATCCGGATGGTGCGACGCCCGCGCACATCGTTGAAAAGCTCGTTGAGGCCTCCGAGCGACCCACGACCCATGGCTACTCAGTCTCCAAGGGTATCCCGCGTCTGCGTAAGGCGATTTCAGACTGGTATCAGCGCCGTTATCAAGTTGCGCTTGATCCCGATTCAGAGGCGATTGTTACGATCGGCTCGAAAGAAGGTTTGGCGCATCTGATGTTGGCCACACTTGACTCGGGTGACACAGTCCTTGTGCCCAATCCGAGCTATCCGATCCATATCTACGGGGCTGTGATTGCGGGCGCGAATATTCGTTCGGTACGTATGACGCCAGGCGTCGATTTTTTCGCGGAGCTCGAGCGTGCAGTGCGCGAGTCAATCCCTAAACCCAAAATGATGATTTTGGGTTTCCCTAGCAACCCCACTGCGCAGTGCGTGGATCTACCTTTCTTTGAGCGCGTGATTAAGCTGGCGCGCGAGCATGACATTATTGTGGTGCATGATCTGGCTTATGCGGATATCTGTTTCGATGGCTATCAAGCACCGTCTATTATGCAAGTAGAGGGTGCGCGTGAGGTTGCCGTTGAGTTTTTTACGATGAGTAAAAGCTATAACATGGCTGGCTGGCGTGTCGGTTTTATGGTGGGCAATGCCGAATTAGTGAGTGCGTTGGCACGCATCAAAAGCTACCACGACTATGGCACGTTCACCCCGATTCAAGTTGCCTCGATCGCTGCGCTAGATGGCCCCCAGGATTGTGTGCAAGAAGTTGTCCAGAAATATCAGAGTCGTCGCGATGTGTTGGTAAAAGGTTTGCATGAAGCAGGTTGGATGGTTGAGAATCCCAAGGCCGCTATGTACATCTGGGCGCATATCCCAGAGCCTTATCGTGCCAAGGGTTCGCTAGAGTTCGCCAAACGTATCCTGGAGGAAGCTAAGGTAGCCGTCTCCCCCGGAATTGGTTTTGGTGACTATGGCGATGAGTACGTACGGTTTGCATTAATTGAAAACGAGCAGCGCACGCGACAAGCGGTGCGAGGCATCAAAGAAATGTTTCGCAAGGATGGATTGCTGTAATGGACTCGATTAAGGTTGGCCTACTTGGGCTTGGTGTTGTTGGTGGCGGAACATGGAAAGTACTGCGGCGTAATGCGCAGGAGATTGCTCGCCGTGCAGGTCAGACCATTGAGGTGACACGTATCGCCGTGCGTGACATCGAGAAGGCGCGTGCGCTGGTCGGTTCTGCCATTCAGGTTGACGCAGATCCTTTTGGTTTAGTCCGTGATCCGTCTATTGATATTGTTGTAGAGCTCATGGGTGGTGACACGCTGGCACGAGAATTAGTGCTTGAAGCGATTGCACAGGGCAAACATGTGGTGACGGCCAATAAGGCGTTGCTCGCCAAGCATGGCACTGAGATTTTTGCAGCCGCCTCGGCTAAAGGTGTCGTAGTCGCCTTTGAGGCGGCGGTGGCTGGTGGCATTCCAATTATCAAAGCGATACGAGAAGGGCTCACTGCCAATCGTATCGAGTGGGTGGCTGGCATTATCAATGGCACCACAAACTTCATCTTGTCTGAAATGCGCTCGCGCGGCCTGCCGTTTGCAACAGTGTTGGCTGAAGCGCAGAAGCTTGGTTATGCCGAGGCCGACCCAACCTTCGATATCGAAGGAGTTGATGCTGCGCACAAGTTAACGCTCTTGGCATCGTTGGCTTTCGGTATTCCTGTGCAGTTCGATCGTGCCTACATCGAAGGTATTTCGAAACTATCGGCGGACGACATCAAGTTGGCAGAACGCTTAGGGTACCGAATCAAGTTGCTGGGAATTACGAAGCGACGGCCCGAAGGAGTCGAGTTGCGCGTGCATCCGGCGCTCGTGCCAGCCAAGTCAATGCTGGCTAACGTCGAGGGCGCGATGAACGCCGTCTTAGTGCGCGGCGATGCTGTTGGCCAAACGCTCTATTACGGAAAGGGAGCCGGTGAGGAGCCCACGGCATCTGCCGTGGTAGCAGATCTCGTCGATGTCACGCGCTTACTGACTGCCGACCCTGAACACCGTGTTCCGCATTTGGCTTTTCAGCCGGATGCCATGTCAGATATACCGATTCTGTCGATTGATGATGTGATCACTTCTTACTACTTGCGTCTGACCGTCGCCGATCAGCCCGGTGTGTTGGCTGATATCGCACGCGTTTTTGCGAATAGTGGCATTTCGATTGGTTCGATGATTCAACAGCCCTCGGACTTGGACGCAAGTGCCGATCTCGTCTTTTTAACGCATGAGGCCGTCGAGCGCGATGTGAACGCCGCGATCACGCAGATTGAGGCTTTACCTTTTGTGCGCTCGAGCGTGACGCGCTTGCGTATGGAAAGCCTGTCATGAAGTATGTTTCGACCCGCGGCGGTATGGCGTTGCAAGGTTTCTCGGATATCTTGCTCGAGGGGTTGGCACCGGATGGAGGCCTAGCCATCCCGCAGGAGTGTCCGAAGGTGTCTGCCGCCATGCTCGAATCTTGGCGTGCGTTGCCTTATCATGCGTTGGCGGCTGAAGTGCTCGGCCTGTTTGCGTCTGATATCGAGCGCGCAGACCTCCAGGCGATGACCCGAGCCGCTTACTGCAAAGAGGCTTTTAAAACAGAGGCAATTGTTCCGCTCAAGCCGTTGGGTGACGGCTTGTCGCTGCTGTGTGTGTCAGAGGGGCCGACGTTAGCCTTCAAAGACATGGCGATGCAATTTTTAGGCCAAGTCTTTCCTTATGTCTTGCGCAAACGCAACACGACACTGAACATCTTAGGGGCAACCTCGGGCGATACCGGTTCCGCCGCCGAGTATGCAATGCGTGGCAAGGATGCTGTAGCGGTCTTTATGTTGTCGCCGCATGGACGCATGAGCGCATTTCAGCGCGCGCAAATGTATTCTTTGCAGGATGCGAATATTCACAACATCGCTGTCAAAGGCGTCTTTGACGAGGCGCAAGACGTGGTGAAGGCCTTGGCGAGCGACTTGCCTTTCAAAGCTCGGTATCGGCTTGGTGCGGTGAACTCCATTAACTGGGCACGAATCGCTGCGCAGGTGGTGTATTACTTTCACGGGTGGTTACGCGCCACCACGGGCTCCGGACAAGAGGTCTCCTTTAGCGTCCCTTCTGGAAATTTTGGAAACATTCTCGCGGGGCATATCGCGCGCATGATGGGTTTGCCAATCCGCAGATTGGTCTTGGCGACCAATGAAAACAATGTGCTCGAGGAGTTTTTCCGCACGGGCATTTATCGTCCTCGCGCTGCGGCACAAACCTACGCGACCTCGAGTCCTTCGATGGATATTTCACGTGCGTCTAACTTCGAGCGCTTCGTCTTTGATCTTGTCGGTCGGGATCCTGTACGGGTGGCGGGATTGTGGCGCGAACTATCGGGAAATGGTTACTTTGATTTGTCTGCTTATTTGCCAGAATTTGAGCGCAAGTACGGATTTGTTGCGGGCTACAGTACCCACCAAGATCGCCTCAATACGATACGTGCCATTCAAGAAAAAAACGGAGTACTAATTGATCCGCACACGGCAGATGGCGTAAAGGTCGCTGCCCAGTACGTCGAGCCGGGTATTCCGATGCTTGTTTTGGAGACTGCCTTGCCAGCCAAATTCTCTGAGGTCATTCAGGAAGCGCTTGGCGTTCCTGCGCCTGTGCCTGCTGGACTAGAGAACTTAGAGTCTTTACCTCAAAAAGTAACTGTCTTGCCCTGCGATGTTGCAAGTGTGCGCGCCTATATTACCGAACACGCGAGCGTCTGACGATGCAGTTTTTAACGGCCGGACATTTTTTAGCGGTCGGTCTCGGTGCCGCAGTGGGTGCGTGGCTGCGTTGGATGTTAGCGATTTGGTTGAATCAGCCCGGTAGTGCAATGCCGTGGGGTACCGTCGTGGCTAACCTTGTCGGTGGCTATTTGATCGGTCTTGCGTTTGGCTTTTTCTCTACGTTACCCGCGCTGCCCACTTTCTGGCGCTTATTCATCGTGACGGGTTTGCTTGGTGGGCTCACAACGTTCTCCACGTTTTCGGCCGAGACCATCGCTCTCCTCGAAGAAGGCCGTTTTGCGATGGCGGCTCTTTATTCGGGGGTCAGCTTAATTGGGTCTTTAGCGCTGACCTTCCTCGGTTTGATTACTTTTCAAACCCTTCGAGGCTAGTCTTACTGCGTAAAAGCGTTTCGGCAGCGTGTAAGCCGCTGCGCACGGCTCCCTCTAAGACCGCAGGATAGCCCGTGTCTGTCCAATCCCCGGCTAGTAAGAGCCTAGGCCACCATGTTTGCGTTGCAGGTCTGCGTAATCCTGGGCATGCCTCAAAGGTCGCGCGCTTCTCGACGATTAGCCGATGGTGGATCACGGCGGGCAGCGCACCTGTGGCCTTCGGGTGTTTTAGACATTGGGAGCGAATTTGTGTCGCGACAGCATCGATGAGCGCATCGCGATCGACCTTAAGCAAGTCTGGCGAATCGCTCACGACCACTGTCACTTGATCGCGATAGTCCGCTCGACTGAATACCCACTGCCCAACTTGGAGCGAGGCTGCATTCTCATCGAGCATCATGAGTGGCACGGGTAGTGACCAAGGCTCTTTGAGTTGTAGGGTGAGTGTGGCAATAGAGCGATAGCTAAAGGCTTGTAAGCTTTGATGTAAGGCAAGGGCAGTGGGATCGTTGGTTAATAAACACTCTGCAAGAACGCGCTGCACTGCGTAAGGCGGTACGGCGAGAATGCATGCATCAAAGAGCTCGCCATCGACGCGAACACCATCGACTTGCGGTTGCAGATTGCGCACAATATGACGGTAACGCATCGTGACTTGCTGAGCAGCCACAGCAGGCCAAAGAGACGACAGATCAACACGTGGCACAATAAGATCCGAGTCGGTGCGGCTGCCGCCGAGGCCATCGCGCAAGACATTAAGAAATAACTGCGCGCATGCTTGTCGGAGGGGTGTGTTGAGTGCGGCTAAGCAAAGCGGCTCCCAAATTTTGCGGATGAGTAGATCGGACTGTTTGTATTGCGTGAGCAAGGCGTGCACGCTTTGGTCTGGCAAGGCACGCCAAGCTTTGCGGCGAAGCGCGATAGACATGCGTAAAGCGGACACGCGATCAGCGATTGTTAAGCCCCGCATAAAGCTCAACGCCCATAATAGATTTAAGGGGGCGATGAGACGAGGGGCACGCAAGCGGAAGCTGCCGTCTGCGCTCGCTAGCGTGAGCGGCAGTCGTGTGAGCAACTCCGCGTCAACTCGTTGTGGGGAAAGTTCTCTGATGAGCGCCAGACACTCGGTATAGGCACCGAGCATCAAGTGTTGACCATTATCGATCGTACCAAGTTGAAGATCACTCACACCACGTGCGCGTCCACCTGGCGTGCCCGAGGCCTCAAAGACCGTGACGTGCGCTCCAGCGCTTTTTAGTCTGAAGGCTGCGGCGAGTCCAGCCCAGCCGGCGCCGATGACGGCGACATTCACCTGCCAGAATCCGAACGTTGGATTTGTCTGACAATACTGCGACCTGACCCTACAAAGTTTTTCCAGGCAAGCCAGAGTTTGCGCACCGGCGTCAAGGAAATGCGCTGGTGCAATACTTGCCAGTTCTCGTGTTCTATCTCATTGAGCAACGCATAGTAAATTGCAGCCATCATTAGACCGGGTCGCTGCGCGCGGTGCTCATTTGCAGGCAGGGCTTCGATGGCCTCGCGGTAGAGTGCACGCGCACGTGCACCTTCAAACGCCATCAGCGCGTCAAATTTCTCTGAATACTGGCTATTCAAGATATCGGCCGCACGCACGCCGAAGGTCTGTAGATCACTGATCGGAAGATAGATGCGGCCTCGGCGCGCATCATCCCCGACATCGCGAATGATATTCGTTAGTTGAAACGCGATGCCAAGCTTGCTCGCATACTGGAGTATCGCTGGGCTCTGTGCGCCAAAGATACCGGCCGAGAGTTCGCCGACTACGCCAGCCACGTGCCAGCAATATTTTTCGAGCGCGGGCCAATCTAAATAGCGTGTCTGATCGAGATCCATCTCCATGCCGTCGATGATGGCGAGTAGGCGTTCGCGCGTAATCTGAAAGGGGGTAAGCCAGGGTGTGAGTGCCTGAGTGACGGGGTGCTCCGCCTTGCCCTGATACATGGTCTCGACTTGCGTGCGCCACCAGGCCAGTTTGATTCGCGCAATGGAGGTGTCGGTGCACTCATCCACGACGTCGTCGACTTCGCGGCAAAATGCGTAGAGCGCCGTAATTGCCAGGCGGCGCTCTGGAGGAAGAAAAAGAAAAGCGTAATAAAAGCTTGAACCGCTTTTGGCTGCTTTCTCTTGGCAGTATTCGCTTGGTGTCATGGTGTTATCGCCAGAGTGCTCGCCAAAACATGGTTATCCAGTCCGTTGGGCGCAAGATAGGCCGTCTATTGAACACATCAAACTCCGCTTGCTCAATTTTTTCAAGAATTCTTAAACCGCCTTGCACGATCAGTCGAAGTTCTAGCCCAATTCGGCCAGGCAAACGACGGCCCAGCGGATAGCCAAAGTGTAACAACGCGCGGCATTGTCTGATCTGTTCAGCCATTAACGCACCCCAAGCTGGTGTGCATTTCCCGCTCGCGATCACTTCTTCTGAAACGCCGAAATGCGCTAAAGCATCAGCGGGCAGGTAGATTCGATTCTTTTTCCAGTCTAGCGCGACATCCTGTAGGAAATTGACACGCTGTAAGGCGGTGCAAATAGCGTCTGACTGTTCGATGGATAGGACATCTGTGGTGTTGTAGAGGTGGAGCATGAGCAGCCCGACCGGGTTTGCCGAAAGTCGGCAATAAGACATGACCGATTCGTCATTTGGGTAGCGGGTCTGCGTAAGGTCTTGTTCGAAGGCCGCCAACAAGTCCAGAAAAGGCTTAAAGGGTAGGTTATGTCGTTTGATGGCCTGCCCGAGTGGCACGAAAATCTGGCTGAGCGAGTTCTGCGATGAGGCAGCGTTTGGACTGTTTGCTGCGAGCGCCTCTACGGCCGCGCGATACTGCGCGAGTTGCGCCAACCGTTGGGGGGGGGTGGCGTCTCCTTCGTCGGCAATATCGTCCGCGCTGCGGGCGAAACGATAGATGGCCACCACCGCGGGACGCAAAGGTGCCGGCAATAACCGAGACGCAACGGGGAAATTCTCGTAATGATCGACAGCCATAGGTAAATTATGCTTAATCTCTATCTGGACACGCAAGTCGCAGTGTAGGGCACGTTTGCATGCCCCCCCTGCGTTAGACTACCAGTCTTAGGCGCATAGCGCGCCAGAGTGTTTCATGGCCAAAATTAAAACAATCTTTGCATGTTCCGAATGTGGTGGCATCAGTCCAAAATGGCTGGGGCAGTGTCCCCATTGTCACGCTTGGAACACGCTCGAAGAGTCCCGTGACACGGGTGTTTCGGCCCAAGCCGAACAGCACCGCTACGCACCTCTTGCGACCGCCAGTCCTCTGCGAAGTTTATCGGACGTCGAGGCGCTCGAGTTACCCCGCATGTCCACAGGTATCGCAGAGTTTGATCGTGTGCTGGGCGGCGGTTTAGTCGCAGGCGCTGTGGTGTTGATCGGTGGTGACCCGGGGATCGGTAAATCGACGCTCTTGCTGCAGGCCTTGGTTGCCATGTCGGGCGCCTCTAGGGTGCTGTATGTCACGGGTGAGGAGTCTGCCGAGCAAGTGGCCTTGCGTGCGCGTCGGCTGGGTCTGTCCGGTGGCTCGGTTGATCTCTTTGCTGAAATTCGTCTGGAGGCCATTCAGGCAGCTCTTTTAGAGCAAAGGCCTGCGGTTGCCGTGATCGACTCTATTCAAACGATTTATTCCAGCGAGCTAACTGCCGCACCGGGTTCGGTGTCGCAGGTCAAGGAGTGCGCCGCACAGTTGACGCGTTTGGCGAAACAGGCAGGTATCCCCATCGTGATGATCGGCCATGTCACCAAAGACGGCACGTTAGCCGGGCCGCGTGTGCTTGAGCATATCGTTGATACCGTTCTCTACTTTGAAGGCGACACGCACTCATCTTTTCGTTTGGTTCGTGCCTTTAAAAACCGATTTGGCGCAGTCAATGAGCTTGGTGTGTTTGCCATGACCGACCGCGGGTTGCGCGGCGTCTCGAATCCTTCCGCTCTATTTTTGTCTCAGCACTCTGCGCAGGTTTCCGGCTCCTGCGTGATGGCAACGCAAGAGGGGACGAGACCCTTGCTTGTCGAGATACAAGCATTGGTGGACACCGCCCATGTCCCGAACCCCCGCCGCTTGTCTGTCGGCTTGGAGGGAAACCGCTTGGCAATGTTGCTGGCTGTCTTAAATCGCCATGCGGGGGTGTCGACTTCCGATCAAGATGTTTTTGTGAACGCAGTCGGTGGCGTGCGCATTACTGAGCCTGCCGCAGATCTGGCCGTATTGCTCGCCATTATTTCGTCGTTGCGGGATCGCCCTTTACCTAAGGGGCTGTTCGCGTTTGGTGAGGTTGGTCTGGCCGGCGAGGTTCGACCTGCACCACGCGGCCAAGAGCGCTTGCGTGAGGCGGCCAAACTAGGGTTTTCTGTCGCGATTATTCCAAAGGCGAATGCGCCGCGACAGGCGATTGAAGGTCTAGAGGTTTGGGCTGTTGACAGACTTCAGGACGCCTTGGACCGGTTACGCGCATGAAACTCTTGCCACTCATTCTGAAGCAGTGCTGGCGCGATGCACGCGCGGGTGATCTGCGGTTGCTTGCACTGGCGGTGTTGATCGCTGTGGCGGCAGTGACCAGCGTTGGTTTTTTGGCAGATCGGGTTGGCCGTGCGCTCGAGCGGGATGCGGCACAAATGCTTGGTGCCGATCTCGTCGTCGAGTCGCCGAGTGCGATACCGGAGAGTTGGTTATTGCGAGCACAAGACAATGGGTTGCGCACGGTACGCAGTTGGCAGTTCCCCTCAATGGTTGGGGGGGATTCAGGGCTGATGCTCGCTTCCTTGAAGGGAGTGGAGTCTGGATACCCTTTGCGAGGTGCCTTGCGCACGGTCACGGTGCTCGGTGGCCCTGAGGTCACAACGACTTCTGCGCCTGACATCGGCGAAGTGTGGGTGGACCCGCAAATTCTGGCGCAAACTGGTTTAAAAATTGGTCAGATGTTGAAAGTTGGAGACCTCAAACTAACAATCGCGCGTGCCATTGCTTACGAGCCCGATCGTGGACCTCAGTTTGTCAATCTTGCGCCGCGCGTGATGCTCCGTGCAGAGGACTTGGCGCGCTCTGGTCTCATTGCAACGGGTAGTCGCATTAACTACGCCTTACTCCTCGCGGGGAGTGGTTCTGAGGTCGAGCGTTATCGAGCCTGGCTCGAC
>JBILJY010000125.1:0-8033 GCA_044376975.1 Burkholderiaceae bacterium
AGATGAACTCCGCGAGGGCTTTTGATATCAGTAGTGACATCATCAACAGCTCGCGCCACGTCGCTGATGTCAAGGCACGAACCTTCATTTATTTGTCTAATGGTTTCGCCTCAATTCAGGTGATGATTTACGCTTTCGTCGGCGTAGCGATTTTCGTGATCCCGGTGATTTCTTCTGAGTTTTATAAAAGCGTGGTTGCTGTGTCAACGACGGTCTTGTTTATCGCGGGTTCTTTAACCGGGATCATTAGCTCGCTACCTCTGCTCTCGCAGGCTAATACCGCCGCGGAAGAAGTAAATCGTTTTATGGCACAGCTCGAGGCGATTAAAAAAGAAATTCCTGCCGCCGATGATTTCGTTGATCAGGTCGTTGAGAGGATTTCTGTCGAGAACGTTTCTTATCGTTTTGAAAGTAAGCCAGGTGCGACGCCTTTTGTGTTGGGCCCCATTAGTTGTGATTTTGAAGCAGGCAAGGTCTATTTTGTTCGTGGTGGTAATGGGTCGGGCAAAACATCGTTTATCCGTATCTTGACTGGCCTGATTGCACCCGACTCAGGGAGAATTCTTTTGAATGGTGTTGAAGTCAACAGTGCACAATCACAAGCGTATCGAGATCTGTTCTCGACAATTTTTAGTGATTTTCACCTGTTTAAAAAATTGTATGGCATGTACGATACGCCTGACGAAGAGGTGGATAAGTGGCTCAAAAAACTAGAGTTACCAGAGCGTGTTACCTTTCAAAGTCGAGCCTTTAGTGATTTGAATGTTTCGACCGGCCAAAAGAAACGCATTGCATTGATCGTTTCAATCCTGGAGAAACGACCCATTATTATTTTGGATGAGTGGGCTTCTGATCAAGACCCTGAGTTTCGTAAGTTCTTTTACGAAAAAATTATTCCTGAGTTACGAGCGATGAATAAAATTGTGATCGCGATTACACACGATGATCATTATTTCCATGAAGCTGATCACCTGCTGTTTATTCAAAATGGCAAGCTTCGTGCATTTGATTAATAGGCACCAGACATCATGAGTCGAATAAGCTCTTATTTTTCCGAGTTAGTGCACGACTACATCAATTGGCTGAGGTTGCACGCAGTCAGTATCGTGGTGGTAGTGTTGGTGCTCATCAGTACTGGAGTTGCGATTTGGCCTCACTCGGTACACATCATCCCAGCAGGGCATTTGGGCGTCCTATACAAACGCCTGGGGGGCGGTACGGATCTCGATAACGTATACCAGGAAGGTCTTACCTTGACCCTGCCTTGGAACCAAATGACAATTTATACGTCCCAAGTGCAGCAAAAGACGACGGATATTGAGGTTTTGACTTCTGATCGGTTGAAGTCAAAAATGACCATTTCTTTTCAATATGTGGCCTATCCCTTCAACCTTCCTCTTTTGCACAAGTTTGTTGGGCCAGACTATTACGAAAAAACTATTCTGCCCATCATCGAAGCGCAAGCGCGTGAGTCGGTAGCACAATACTCATCGGTCGATGCTTTTACCAAAGACATACAAAAAATTAGCCAAACAATTTCCTTGGATACTAGCGATGTCATTCTGAAAAAGATCACGCCGATCGGGTTAACCGATGTGCGGTTACTGACGATCAGTGACGTACAAGTGACGAAGTTCAGTTTTCCCGGAGACCTTGAGGCGGCGTTGCAACAAAAGGCGGTCGAACTCGTGAAGTCCGAGGCCTATCAATATCGCCTGGTGACCGAAAAGTTAGAGGCGGAGCGCAAGCGAATCGAAGCTGCTGGAATCAGAGATTTTCAGTCGATCGTGGATAACGGTTTAACTGAAAATTATCTTCGTTATAAAGGCATCGAAGCTACCTCAAGCCTCGCTGCCTCGCCAAACAGCAAGGTGTTGATATTTGGGGCTGGTAGCTCTGGCTTACCGCTGATTATGGGCGGGAGCGAGGTGCTTAAAGATACACCGCTTAAGAGTGTTCGCTAAAGCAAACGGCTGCGTGACGTTTTTCAGTCGTCGTGTTTAATGTACACATTGTTGGCATCATCAAACAAAAAATCGAGCTTAAAGCCATTGGACGGCGTTGTTTTGATTGTGAGTGTCTTGTCTAATAAAAAACTTTCGTACGTCCAGCCTTCCGGTTTATTCAATAAAGGCCCCATCTCGGCGAGGTTGGCTTGTGTGAGTTGTTTGATCACACGCGTTGTGTAACCGTACATGACGTAGCGATCGCCATTAGGCGCAACCAGACGATGGATAGGTTTACCAATATTCCAGATGTACTGAATACTGCCGTGCATAGTGAAGGGCCTGTAATTGCTGGCAATTAGGTTGTCCGGTATGTAATTCTCCGTCCTAATTAAATTCAATAAATTAATACGCACTTCACCGACTGCGGAAAACAGAAGCTCTCCGATTCGAATAAAGGGATTGGGTAGGGTGGCTAAGTTCACATCCATCACGTAGCGATGTGCGCCGCCGCGCACAACAAAAAGAGGTCGTTGCACGGCACGAAGTTGTGCCTCCATCGACGCAAGCGTGAGGCTGTCATAGTGCTGATCATCACAGTTTTCAGCAAGACCCATTGTGGAATACTGCGTGATTCGTAGAGTCAGTGTCCACCAGTCAAATTTTCCGGCATATATCGAGCAAACTAAGCCTATCCGTCGCTGTGCGAGGTTTTGCGAGATTTTTGCATTAGGGCTACGGGCCCCGGGGGCAGTTGCGCTAGGCGTTGCTGTCTTGTCCGTTGTCGCGGGAGTGGGCGTTGCGCTACCTAGCTGTGCCGCAGCAGGTGCGGCCAGACAAACTAGACAAAACGTGAGGACAGCCCGGAGTCTTTTCTTTACCGCTACCATTATTTATCCATTACATCTGGAAACCAGATTTTTTCGATCGAGCATTAACGTAAAGTACGACTTGTTTCGGTATGATAGCAAAAGAATTCGCAAAGCCCCGCTGTTAAACGCCCACACAAGCAAGTGTGTGCATCATATTTTGACCTTTATTGGAGCCCCCTGTGACTGCTATCGTTGTAATCAAGATCTTGTTGGTCGGGGCCATGCTCGGTGGCTTCATCATGTTTTCGATTTTTCGCCGCAAACAGTTTGGTGCGGACGGGAAACCCATTGGTATTTTCGCCACTCTATTGAACTTCATTGTCCGTGTCGTTTTAATTGGCGTAGTCGCTTTCGCTTCCTTCTGGTTTATCACAAAGTTTTTGGGTTAAATCGCGTAGACGATTATTTCCCTTAGGCTCTCGGAGTATTTTCTAATGCGTAAATTTTATTTATTGGGCATGGCGGCGGTCGTTGCTGTGCTAAGCGGCTGTGGTGCGACGAACTCCACAACCTTTCGTAGCATGTCTGCAGCCTACAGAGAAGTTGTAGAGTCCTACAGTAATGACAATACTCTCATTAACGTCGTGCGCGCATCGCAAAAAATGCCCGTGAGTTTTTTGGATATTCCGTCCATTATGGGCACGGGTAATGTGTCAGCCAACGCGTCGTTAACGGGTACTGCGAACAGCCTCTCTACAATGTCTAACACCGTTACACCCACTGTAGGGTTGACGGTCAGCGGTGGATATACGTTTACCCAGTCGTCTCTCGACAATGCGACCTTTATGAAGCCTTTTTTGTCGGCGATACAGCCTGAGATCGTGGGCTATTTGTCGGCGAATCAAGCAGCACCTAAATCTGTGTTGTATTCCCTCGTGATCGATTCGATTGATGTGGTGACGGACAAGAAAGACGTCATAGCCAGTTTCGTGAATGACCCCTCCAAAGAAGACTATTTGAGCTTTCAGAGGGTGTTGTATGTGCTGGTGGCAGCGGGCTTGAGTGTTGAGCCAACTTTCATGAAAGTCCCTCAGTCACCGGTTATGGACGAGGCCACGATGCGAGCATCGATGGGGATGTTCACTGCAGCGCTAGCTTCGGGTATCACCGTGGATGAGATCGCAACGCCGGGCCGCCCCAAAAGGTATCAACTGGTTCGACTTGTTCCTCAGTTCCGTATGTGTTTGAATCGTACCGATGGGCAGATTTTATTTGGCGATTCACTCGCTGCGTCGATGTACTGTACGCAAACATTCAAGGCGCGTGCACCTAGCCGTACGGCGACTGAGCTTGGTAAGTTGTTGGCAGATTTTGGCAATCAAACGTATAAAGATTTGTCGATCAGTATCAAATTGCGCTCAACGCGAAATGTTTTCGACTTCTTGGGTCAAGTCGTCTCGATGCAGAATGCGGAAAAACCAACGATCGTGAAAATCTTCAATCCCGAGGCGCTCGAAGCAAAGCCTAACTCGACCGTAGAGGACTTTCCACCTGTGCCCTTGTTCATTGTTCACAAGAATCAGCGTCTCGCCAATACGTTAACGGCTTTGGAGTACCGAGGAGCCACCTACAGCATTCCAGATGACTCAAATAGTTTTAGCAGAGAGGTCATGGTGTTGTTGTCGCAACTGCTGACTTTGAATAAGATCTCAGGCTCTATCCCACCTTCACCTGCCGTACTGGTGAAGTAAGCGGGTGAGCGGTGCAAAAAGGCCACGATTCGATCGTGGCCTTTTTTTAGGCTGAACGGTTACGTTGATAAGAGCGTCTGTCCTATTTTCTTTAGAACATCTTGCTGGCAGCTATTTAAAAAAAAATGTCCGCCCGTAAAAAGTGTCGAATCGACCGATACATCACTATGTTGATCCCACGCGTAAGTGCTTTCGACGGCGGTTTGCTGATCTTCTAGCCCAGCGAAGACGTGAATGGGATGTTGTAATTTTGGACGCACCTTATATTGGTAGCTTTCGCAGAGTGTGAAGTCGGCACGAAGTGTCGGCAAGATGAGTTCCATCATTTCCGTATTATTCAAAATTTCTTGGTCGAAGCCGCCGTACTGTTTTAACTTTTCGATAAAAGCCTCAGCAGGTAAGTCACTGAGTGGGGAACGTTGCAAAGGTAGTTGCGGGGCACGGTGTGCCGCGACAAATATTCTTTCGGGTTTGGGCAGCCTGTCATCCCTGGCGATGGCTTGGGCGAGTTCAAACGTGACTAACGCCCCCATGCTGTGTCCATAAAACGCATAGGGGCGATCTAGGTAAGGGCTCAGGTGTTTCCTTAGCGTTGCCACCAAGGCGTCCACCGCGGTGAAGGCCGGTTCGAAAATTCTTCCCTCGCGCCCAGGCAGCTGGATGGGGCAGACCTCAAGAGTTGGCCCAAAATACGTCGTCCAAGAGCGATAAGCCGAGGCCCCTCCGCCTGCAAAGGGTAGGCAGAATAGGCGCTTCGTTGCGTTGGTACTAGGAGACGGGCGCGTAACCCAAAGGTTGGGCGACACTGCGGGCATCTGTTAAGCCGCTGGCGCTTTTTTTCTAAAGGCTGCGCGGCCCTGCTTGAACTTATCTATAAAATACTGTTCCACTTCTTTCACAGAAAGCTCTGACATCTTCAGACCTTTCTCGAAGTGTTGGATAAAAACAGCACCTAACGCATAGGTGGCTCCGTACGCGACGGCTGGCTGTGTAAGAGAAGAAAGAGTCGATCCGACCAGAGGAATATTGCGAATCATCGTGAATGCCAAGCCCGCAGATAGCAAGCCGGTTAGGCTTCCGCCCAAAAGACCTGAAATAATCGACGAAAGCGCCTCGCGCTCGAACTGCTTGTCATAGATCTTGCATAGGCTGTGCACCATTTTTGCTTGCGCTGCAGAGATTGACAAGATGTCGACGACCGGAATTGGCACAAAACCAGCGACCGTTGCCCATTGGCACCAGTGGTGGACGGTTTGGTCTGCGTACAGACGCCTGAAATTCTTGTCGGAAGTGGGTAGTGCCTGAGTGTCCGACGGTTTTTCAACATGCGACTCTTTGGCAAAGAGCTCTGTCGCGAGTGCAACTTTGCAAGTTGGTACCTCGCGCGGTGTTGGGGTGGTTTTATTTTTGACCATACGTCATTATAAGCGGGCGTGGGGCTTTGGACTAGCCCGCGCGTGGCTGCTAGGTAGGCAATTCCTCTCATGATCTCGCACCAGAACCGGTTTGCCCCTGCTCCTAGGCTATACTCAACTTGACATTTTGTGCCTTTTTTTCCTGTGCCAGTAAACAACTATCTCGATGAAAAAATTTACATTTATATCTGCGATAGCGAGTATTTTGCTCACGGGATCTGTGCAGGCACAGGTCTGTGATGCAGTGACTGTGACGGGGCCACCGTCTGGAGCCCCATCTTCTTGGACATATAACGGTGCCTTGGTGGGTGCATCAGTTGAGCTGGCGCAAATGACGTTGCGAGCAGCTGGCGTTAAGAAAGTAGACGTTAAGACATTTCCTACTTGGCCGGAGGCTCTTGAAGCGACTCGCCGCGGCGACGTAGACATGATTTTTTCAGCGGGTTGGTCCTCCGAACGTGCCCGTTATTTAACCTTTGTATATCCTTCGTATGCCTATCAATTTTTGCAGGTGCTCGTACGCAAAGGCACTGGATTTCCTCTTAATTCTTATGCGGACCTGAAAGGTCGCGTCGGTGTCGCTGGTAGGGGGGAAACTTACGGAGACAGTACATTCGGCTTGTTTGTGGAGAAAGAGCTTAAGTTAGAGCGCTCTCCCAGCCTTGGCGCATCGATCGACAGACTTTTAGCGGGTAATGCCGATTACGTTTTAGCGTATGAAAATGCGGCATATTCCGAAATCTATACGCGAGATTTGGGTGACAAAGTATCTATTCTGCCCACATACCCGTACCGGGCAGACACGTTTTTTGCTTTTTCCAAGCGCTCGAGGTGCGCTGCCGCGCTCATTCCAAAAGTGGAGTTAGAGGTGGTGAAGGCCAATAAAAGAAATGAATTTTTCTTGCTAACCAAGAAGTATAGAACGCTGTTTAACGAAAGTCAGAATGCTCCCGCTGTTACCTTACCGAAACCAAGTCGGTAACGCATGACAACCTACGCGTATCAATTTCGACCGAGCCAATACACAGCGACTTTATTGCAGGTAATTGAACAGCAGTGCGCAGGTCGAACAATGACGAGCGTGCTCGATATAGGGGTAGGTAGTGGGGTGCTTTTAGCGGCCCTAGCAAAACTCGGTGCCCAGCAATTGTGGGGGGTAGACATTAGTGAGGCAGCGGTTCAGTCCTCTGAGCGTTTACTTGCATTGACGCAGTCAAATATTCCCCGTCGTCTGTTAATTGGTGACATGTGGGATCCGTTGCCAGTAGAGCAAGACTTCGATGTCATTCTCGCAAACTTGCCTCATTTCCCGGCGCAGGTATCTGAGAGAGACAGACCGCCCGGATGGACGGGAGGGGATGGTAGACGCTTGATTAATCGATTTATCGAGGCGTTACCCAAACGGTTGGCGCGGTCTGGGGTGGCGTACTTTACGCATCATGATCTCGTTGGGTACTCGGATACGATCAGGCTATTTGAGTCGCTTGGGCTTGAGTATCGGTCAGTGTTAGAGTGGACGGTTTTTGAGTCACCCGAGCGTATGGCAGCGCTGCCGCCAGAAGTGCTGGCAAAGAATGGGCAAGGCCTTCGAAGTTATGGTGATTACGCCTTCGCTAATTCACGTATCCTGGAAGTCTTCGCTAAACGGTAACGAGAGTCGCTGCAATGAATAGTATGCGTTTATTGTTTCTCGTTGTGCTGATGCAAGTCTTTCACTTTAATGTGCGCGCAGAAACAGCACCGGTCATGCAAGACGTTGCAGCCCTCATCAAGAGTGCAAAATCAAAATGTGGTCTTGCTAATGTAAAGAAAGATACTTTCACGCAAGTTATTTGCTCTGGTCGTTTTGACATTGGTGTGCGTGTTAATTACAGCGAATTCGGCGTCTTGGCTGAGGGTGTCCATACAGGGTTTGAGATTGACCTAGCACGTAGAATTTCTCGTGATCTTGGCGTCTCTCCGGTGTTCGTGCCCGTTAGTCCCGCGAATCGCATTGCCTTATTGCTGGAAGGGAAGGTAGATCTGATCCTCGCCACAATGGGCCACACCGCCGCTCGGGCTGAGGTTATCGAGTTTATTGAGCCTCATTATTATGCGGCAGGGTTTGCC
>JBILJY010000259.1:0-2752 GCA_044376975.1 Burkholderiaceae bacterium
CGGCACGATCGTCTGGAACGGACCGGTCGGTGTGTTTGAGTTTGAACAATTCGCGCAGGGAACCGAGTCCTTGTCTCAGGCGATTGCTGCTTCGCCGGGTTTTTCCATCGCAGGCGGTGGCGACACTCTTGCTGCGATCGCGAAATTTGGTATTACCGACAAAGTTGGCTACATCTCGACAGGGGGCGGTGCCTTCCTCGAGTTCCTCGAAGGCAAAACCCTACCCGCAGTGGATGTTTTGCAAAAGCGGGCATTGGCTTAGAGTTTTGTGCGGCTAACGTTAGCCCACAGCAGGCCTTAATCAACAATAAATAGCGTCGCACCAGTCTCTGTTGAGGACTGGTGTGGCTCGGCCGCGTCGGCGACTTGATAACTCATGCCTGGCTTTAAATCGAACGTTCTGCCATCTTTTAAGACGGTATGGAGCGAGCCACTCAAGCAAAGCAGGATGTGTCCTTTCTCGCACCAATGGTCGGCTAGATAGCCCGGCGTGTATTCGACCATCCGAACTCGGATCGTGCCGAATTGCCGTGTGCGCCAAAAGGCTTTCCCTGTGGTCCCAGCATGCTCTGTGGTCGGGACGTCTGACCAGTCGGTGGTCCCAAACGGGATATTGTCGATTTTCATAAAAGCTTGAATTTTTAAAGGTTTGCCCCCATTGTGAAGGGGTATCCACTTCTTTTGGCGTGCCTAAGCACAGCCACACCCATGGAATTTAAAGACTATTACAAGATATTGGAAGTGCCACGTGAGGCTTCGCAGGACGATATCCGCAAAGCGTATCGAAAGCTCGCGCGCAAATATCACCCCGACGTCAGCAAAGAGGCTGATGCGGAGGCGCGCATGCGCGATATCAACGAGGCTAATGACGTCTTGCGTGACGCTGAGAAGCGTGCCGCCTACGATCAGCTCGCAGCCAACGTTTCCGGCGCGAATGGCGCTGCCCCCGGACCAGGCTGGGAGCGCGGTTTCGAGTTTTCGGGCGGGGAGGGTCAAGGTCCGAGCGAGGCGGAGTTTCAGGACTTTCTGAATGGGTTGTTCAAACAGGCCGCCCACCAACGCCAAGCTCAGCAGCGTCAGTCGGCGCCGGGCCAATCGTATGCTGTCCGAGGTGACGATCACCATGCAGAGATCGAGGTCTCGCTCGAAGATAGTTTTTCTGGCGCGACGAGGGACTTGGGCTTGCGCTCCGTGCAACTTGATGCGCAAGGACGCCCTCAGGTTGTGAATCGCACCTTGAGCGTCAAAATCCCTGTGGGGATTCGCGCTGGGCAGATGATTCGTCTCGCTGGACAAGGCATGCCAGGTGAGGGGGGCGCCTCAGCCGGTGACTTGTTCTTAACGGTGCATTTTGCGCCGCACCCACGCTATCAGGTGGATGGTAAAGATCTGACGATGAAGCTGCCTGTGACCCCCTGGGAGGCGGCGCTAGGCGGTAAGGTGCATACACCCACAATGGAAGGGGTCGTTGAAGTCGGCATCGCGGCAGGTAGTCATGCAGGCAGCAAGATGCGCTTGCGTGGCAAAGGCTTGCCCGGTGATCCGGCAGGCGACTTGTATTTGGTGTTGGAGGTTGTCTGGCCACCGGCAGAGTCGGAGGCTGCTAAGCGTGCGTATCAACAGTTGGCGGAGGCGGCTGCATTCAATCCGCGTCTCCACCTTGGAGTGCAAGCATGAAATCAATGACAGTGTATTCGGCAGTAAGCGTGGATGACCACGCGCCTGTAAGCGTGCATGAGCTCGCCAAACTTTGCGATCAACAGCTTGAGTGGGTTGTGACGCTCGTACAAGAAAGAGTGCTGGATCTTGAGTTGCAAGGTGAGCCAGATCAATGGGTGTTTGCGAGCCATTATGTTGGCCGAGCACGTCAAGTTTCGCGCTTGCAGCGGGACTTTGACGTCAACCTGGAGGCAGCCGCGCTAATGACCGATTTGTTGGAAGAGATCAGAGCCTTACGGGCACAACTCGGGCGATAATCTCGATAGTTCCCTAAACAAGGGGTTTCGATCGGGCTCAAACGAGCCGTTAACTAGTGAGTAACGTTATGACGACTGCCGCCCGCCATCCCGACACCATTCGAATTGGTTTAGTGTCTGTTTCAGATCGCGCCTCGAAAGGTGTGTATGCGGATCAGGGTATTCCGGCGCTAACAGACTGGTTAGCCCGTGCGGTTAAAACACCCATCGAGATCGTCTCGCGACTGATTCAGGATGATGTTCCAACGATCTCTGCGGCATTAGTGGAGCTCGTTGATGTGGAACGGTGCGATTTGGTGTTGACCACTGGTGGCACCGGTCCAGCACGACGCGACGTCACACCCGAGGCGACGCTTGCGATTGCCACGCGCGAAATGCCTGGGTTTGGTGAGCAGATGCGTCAGATCAGTTTGCAATTTGTGCCGACGGCCATCTTGTCGCGACAAGTCGCTGTGTTGCGCGAAACAGCTGAGCACGCTGCATTAATTATCAACCTACCCGGTCAGCCCAAAGCAATCAGCGAGACGCTGGAAGGCTTAAAGCGTGAAGACGGATCGGTCGTGGCTTCTGGCATTTTTGCCGCCGTACCGTACTGCATCGATTTGATCGGCGGGCCTTACATCGAAACACGCGACGAGGTGGTCAAGGCCTTTCGGCCTAAGTCGGCGCGACGCCCAGACACCACAGCGACGTAGTTTCTGCCTGCCGTGCGTCGGCAAGCGGGTCTTGTTCCTCTTTGGCTTTTGGGTGATGGGGGCGAATGTCGTGTTTCGCCA
>JBILJY010000089.1:0-9858 GCA_044376975.1 Burkholderiaceae bacterium
CCGCGCGAAGCGCGTCGGTGATAAGTACATCATCACCGGTCAAAAGATTTACACAACCAACGCACAAAATGCGACCCACATCTTTTTAATGTGCCGCACCGATCCGGATTCAGTTCGACATCGTGGCTTGTCTATTTTGCTTGTACCGATGGGTATGCCTGGCATGACAGTACGTCCGCTTTGGACCGTCCAGAATGATCCACCTGCTCCCTTTGGCACCACCTATGGCGAAGAGCGCACCAACGAAGTGTTCTTTGATGACGTCGAGGTGCCAGCATCATGCCTGCTTGGCGAAGAGGGCGGTGGTTGGGAGGTCGCTCGTCGCGGACTCAACCTAGACCGTGTGGGCGCTTGGCGTTATTTGATTTCAGTGATGCGCGATGAAGACATCGTGAACTGGCTGCATGGCGATGGCGAATTGCAAGACTCCTTGCGCGACGATGCACAAGTCCGCGATAAAGTCGCAGAGATGTGGACCGAGGCCGAAGTGTGTCGTTTGATGACGATGCGCAGTATCAGTATCGAGCAGAGCGGCGGCAAGTTCACCTATGAGGGCTCCGCAGAGAAAGTGTTTGCACCCGAGCATAGCGTGCGCACAACCGAAGCAATCAGCCAGATCCTCGGCCCCTATGCGCAATTGATGCAGGGCTCGCCCGATGCGA
Organism: Burkholderiaceae bacterium; assembly: GCA_044376975.1. Lineage (GTDB taxonomy): Bacteria > Pseudomonadota > Gammaproteobacteria > Burkholderiales > Burkholderiaceae_B > Zwartia. The sequence continues at coordinate 663 of JBILJY010000089.1, forward strand.
TTGAGAAGGGCGTGTTTGCACACAACATTTTGGGCGCCTACCAGTCCACCATCAACCACGGCAGTGTCCAGGTGATGCGAGATCAGGTGGCCCGTGTTGGCTTGGGCTTGCCCCGCGCAGCGAAATAAAGAATAGGTGAATCGATAATGGATATTTTGCTTGACGATCAAGAAGTACAGATCAAAGAGGCGGCTTCTGAATTTCTGGCAGGCGAGTGCTCTTCGACACTCGTACGTAAGATTGAGACAGATGCTTTGCAATACTCCCCTGCGTTATGGACGAAGTTTGCAGAGAACGGTTGGCTGCAGCTTTGCTTGTCTGAAAAGAACGGTGGTGAGGCCTTGCCACTGACGTATTTGGGACTATTGTTTGAACTGGTCGGCTACCACATTGCCCCTATTCCGCTTCACTCCACCATGGTTCCCGCGATGGTCATTGATCGTCACGGTAGTCCTGAGCAGCAACAGCTATTGCAAGCGGTATTGGCCAGTGAATTGATTCTGAGTCACGCCGTTGCAGAGAAGAATGGACGTTGGACAACGGACTCGATCGTTCTCGACGGTCGAGTTGAGGGCAATGAGCTGGTGTTAAATGGCGTCAAGAGTTTTGTGGGAAGCTATCGGGCCTCGCAGCTTTGCCTTGTGGTCTACCGTGAAGCGCAGGCGCCCCATGCGCTGGGTGCCGTGCTCGTGCCATCCGATGCGAAAGGGCTGTCCAGTGAAGCCTTGGTCTCGATGGCCAAGGATGGCGAATCAAATCTTAAATTTGATCACGTACGCGTACCACTGAGCGCACGTGTTGGTCAGCCTGGTCAGGGTAACGCGATTGCTCTGGAGGTGATGGACTTGTCTGCTGTACTGTATGCGTCGATGATGGCGGGTGCCGGCCAACGAACGCTCGATATGGCGGTCGCCCACGCCAAGCAGCGCGAGGCTTTCGGTCAACCCATCGGCGCGTTCCAAGCCATTCAGCACCTTTGCGCGAACATGGTGAATGCGATTGACGGCACCACGATGCTCTCTCGCGAAGCGCTCTGGCGCATGGACCAAAAGCTTCCGTACCGAGTCAACGTTGCACAAGCCAAGTCCTTTGGTAACGAGCAGTGCATGATGGTGGTGCGCTCGGCGCAACAGATTCATGGTGGCATGGGTTTTATTCGTGACTTTGACTTGAACCTTTGGTATCGTCGTGTGGCTTCCTGGAGTTTGCGTGGGGGCACGGCTGCAGAGCATCGTCGCACGATTGCAGCTGCGCTGTTGGATCAGCCAGGTAAAGTGCGCATTGGTGCGATCCCAAAACAATAGTTGTAACGGGGTCGCGAACCCCACTCGTTATCGTTGATGACGAAAAAAAAGAGGCGAAAGTCAGTCGCGTTCAATGATTTCTACTTTCGCCTCCTTCCCCTCCCTGTATGTTGCCACCTTGCTGATGTTGATCAGCACGGGGCTCTTTAATACTTACGTTGCCTTAAAGCTGACCTCTGAGTCGGTGAGCGCCTTGTGGATTGGTGCGCTGATGTCGGCTTATTACGTAGGTTTATGCACAGGAGCTCGCGTTGGCAACTCCTTGATCCTTCAAGTCGGGCATATTCGTGCCTGCGCCACCGCTGCCGTTGTGTCGATTTGTTCAATACTCGCACAGAGTTTGTTTGATTCTCTGCCCGTCTGGATTGGTCTTCGCCTAATCGTGGGCATTGCGATGTCCATTCAATATATCGTCGTTGAGAGCTGGTTGCACGCGCAAACGCAGAATACCCATCGTGGCCGGGTGATGTCTGTGTATTTGGTGATGTCCAGCACTGGAACCGCGCTCGGGCAGCTCGCGATCACGCTGTACCCGACGCTCGATTTGCGGATATTGATCTTTGTTGCACTGTGCCAAGCATTAAGTCTCTTGCCAATACTTCTAGCCAAGCTCAAGCCGCCCGCTATGCAGCTTCCCACTCCCATCGATTTGCGATATTTTTTTAAAGTCGCGCCGATGGCATTAATCACTGCGTTTTTCTCAGGAAATATTTCTGCGTCTTTTTATGGGCTGGCTGCGGTCTTTGCGGCAGAACAAGGTTTTAGTACGAGACAAATTGCCTTTTATACCGCCACCGCCGTCGTGGCGGGACTCGTGGCGCAGTGGCCGATGGGTTGGTTATCCGATCGTGTTGATCGCGCCAAGCTCGTTCGAAATAACGCGCTGATTTTTACTGGGATAGCAGCATTGATGTGGGGCTGGGTCAGTTGGCCGTACTGGTTGATGCTCTTGTTCGGGGCAGGTCTAGGCGCAATTCAATTTACGCTTTATGGCTTGGCCTCTGGTCTTTCCAACGACCGGGTGCAAGAGGATAGGCGCGTCGGTGCGTCCGCGGTTGTCTTGATTGTGTATAGCGTGGGTGCTGCATTGGGCCCGCTCTTGTCAGGCGCTTTGATGCGAATGGGAGGAGCTGGGATGCTGTATGTCTTTAGTTCTGGATGTGCCTTGATGCTTGCCATGCTGTTGTGGCGCTTGGGTCGGCGCTAATTCACGCAGATATCTCAGCTTGAGCAGCGTGATAATATTTTTGCATTATCTAGGCCGTCATATGTTCTCGCGAATGCGACAAAAATTTCAAAATATATTTTTTTTGTTTCTAGCACTTGGTTTTTCGACATCTTCGATGGCCGGAGAAGTGAGCGTGGCTGTTGCGTCTAATTTCACGGCGCCAATGAAGATCATTGCGCAAGCCTTTGAGCACGACACAGGGCACAAAGCGATTTTGTCCTTTGGCGCAACAGGTCAGTTTTATGCGCAGATCAAAAACGGTGCGCCGTTTGCAGTGTTGCTTGCGGCTGACGATGAGACCCCAGCAAAGCTAGAAAAGGAAGGGTTTGGCGTCGCAGGTACTCGTTTTACCTATGCCGTGGGCAAAGTGGTGCTGTGGAGCAAGAAGCCTGGCTTCGTGGATGACCAAGGCGAAGTGCTTCGATCTGACACCTTTACTAAGATTGCGATTGCTAACCCAAAGCTTGCGCCTTATGGCCTGGCTGCCATGCAAGTGCTACGAAGATTAGATGTATCGGCTCGGGTTACGCCTAAAATCGTCGAGGCTTCAAACATCGGACAAGCTTTTCAGTTTGTCTCGTCTGGTAATGCAGCGCTAGGTTTTGTCGCGCTCTCACAGGTGTTTGAAAACGGAAAGATAAAAGACGGATCGGGCTGGATTGTTCCCTCTACTATGTATGATCCGATTAAACAGGACGCCGTTTTGCTAGCAAATGCCCGGGCAAACGTCGCCGCACAGGCGCTCATGCAGTATTTGCGCAGCGACAAAGCCAAGGAGATTATTCTCTCCTATGGCTATGCCCTGTAAAATCTCCTCGTTCTATTTTGACATCAGGATTTTCACGCGATGATAGGCGCGATCAGTCCCGACGCGTGGCAAGCAATTGGCCTGACGCTTAAGCTTGCGGCGTTCACAACCATCATCTTATTGATCGTTGCGACACCGCTCGCCTGGTGGTTGTCACAGACTCGCTCAACATGGCGAGCGCCCATCAGCGCCCTAGTCACTCTACCGCTGGTATTGCCTCCCACTGTTCTGGGCTTTTATTTACTGGTGCTCCTCGGCCCGCAGGGGTGGGTGGGTAGGCTCACGGAGACCCTAGGCCTGGGTCTCCTGTCATTTTCGTTCACTGGAATCTTGTTGGGTTCCATTATTTTTTCTTTGCCTTTTGCTGTTCAGCCGATTCAGTACGCCTTCGAGGCGATTGGGCGGCGCCCGCTCGATGTCGCAGCGACATTGCGTGCGAGCCCCTTAGATGCTTTCTTCTCTGTTGCCTTGCCGTTGGCTAAGCCTGGGCTGTTTACGGCCACGGTGCTCACCTTTGCACACACTGTAGGCGAGTTCGGGGTAGTGCTGATGATTGGTGGAAACATCCCGGGTGAAACGCGGGTCGTCTCGACACAGATCTTTGGTCACGTTGAAGCAATGGAATATAGCCAGGCCCACTGGCTCGCAGCGGGGATGGTGGTTTTTTCCTTTGCGGTGCTGCTGTGTTTGTCTCTGCTAAAAAAGCGCTCGGATAGGGTTCTGCCATGACGAGCCCTCACAGTCTTCGGTTGGCGTTGTCGTTGAATCGATCGGATTTCTCGCTCGAGCTGGACCTGGCGTTGCCCGGCGAAGGCATCACCGTGTTGTTTGGCCCCTCGGGCTCCGGCAAAACCACGGTCTTACGTTGTGTGGCCGGGCTTGAGCGCGCCAAAGGTTATGTGACGGTTGGTCAGCATGTCTGGCAAGACGACAGCATGGCTCAATGGGTGCCCACTTGGAAGCGGGATCTTGGTTATGTATTTCAAGAGGCGAGCCTTTTTGAACACTTGAGTGTCCGGGATAACCTGAGCTATGGCATTAAGCGCACAGGCAAGTCAGGCGGTGAAGCAGCGCTTAAGGCGGCCACGGAGCTTTTAGGCATTGGGCATCTCGCGGATCGCGATACCTCGAGTTTGTCGGGCGGTGAGCGGCAACGGGTGGCGATTGCGCGGGCGCTGGCCACACAGCCTAAGCTCCTGCTGTTGGATGAGCCGCTGGCTTCTCTGGATATTGCGCGTCGCCAAGAGATTATGCCTTGGCTCGAGCGTTTGCATACTGAGCTCAGCATCCCCGTCCTGTATGTCACCCATTCGATGGAGGAACTCACACGCCTTGCCGATTATGTGGTCTTGCTCAATAACGGACAGGTAAGCGCGCAAGGCTCTATTGCGCACGTGTTATCGGATTCGGCGTTCGCTCGTGAGTTGGGGTCAGATGCGGGTGCGGTGTTAACAGGCCATATTGCCGAGCATGACAACCGCTATCACTTGACCGGAATCGATGTAAACGGTGCCAGGCTATGGGTGCGCCAAAAGGATCTCGCGATTGGAAGTGCGGTACGTGTGCACATTCATGCGAGCGACGTAAGCTTGGCGCTCACCGAGCCCAAAGACAGTTCAATACAAAACAAAATATTGGGTGTGATCGAAAGTATTACGGATGATGTGCACCCAGCTAGTTGCTTGGTAGCGATTCGCTGCCAAGATCAACGACTTCTGGCGCGCGTCACACGCAAGGCATTGGCAAATCTGGAACTGAATGTCGGTGCCGCGGTCTGGGCCCAGATAAAGTCTGTTGCGCTTGCTTAGTGAACTTAGTGGGCGTAGGGGATGTTGCGAGCATCGACCTCGAACGTTGCCAAGGCAATGATTCGTGCTTCCATCTAGGTAATTCCAAAATTAACTCAATCCCAGAGAGCGCTCAACGCCACGGACTAAGTTCATTAGGCGAGGCGCAAACTTTTTTGTTAGGACTGTTTCGTCCATTTCATAAGTCGCGACCGTTAAGTTAAATGCCAGAGGCACTCCGTTATAGCGCACGCTCAAGGGGACAGCGACAGCAGCTAGTGTTGGCTGCCACTCACCGATCACTGTACAAAATCCGTTCGTTTTGAGCTGTTTGAATGCCCGCTCTGTCGGAGCCAAATATGACTGATAGTCCTCGTGGTGCACGGACTTTAGCCCGGCATAAATGTAGGAGCGTTCCTGCTGGCTATGCCCGTACAGCAACGCACGCCCCATTGCCGTCCTGAGAAGCGGACGCGTTGAACCAATGCCCGGTTTCGTAAAATTGCTCTCGTTGCCAACGACTGTTTCAACATAGACAAGCTGAAGGCGATCTCTCATGCCCATTGACACCGGCCCGTTTGCCAAGCACGCTAACTCGAGCATCTCGGGACCTGCGACCTGTCTGATCGCCATCTGAGAGAGCAAAGGGTACCCCAAGGACAATACTGCGGCACCTAGGGCGTATTTGCCTGAGGACTTGTCACGCCTCAAATACCCTAATCCCATCAATGTATAAGTTAGGCGAGTAATTGTCGGTCTTGCTATGCCCAGCCGCTCTGAGAGCTCTTTGTTACCCAGGAGCGCGTCTCCTTGGCCAAAACAACCCAACACCGCAAGACCATTTGCCAAGGTGGAGGCGAATTGAGGTTGCTGCTGAAGCACTTCTATATCCAAAAAACCTGGATCACGACTCTCAAGTGCATCCTTGGGACTTCTCATTGATCGTCGTGCCTCATTCATCCATTGATTGTTATTGCGATTGTATCGTTGTATAAACATAATTAAATACAACTATTTGATATTTAATTCAACTATTTGGAATTAAGAGATGCATAAAAAAGTTAGACCTGCTGGCTCTCAGAAGCCTTTGTTCTCCTTTGCGGTAGTGGCCGATACCCATGTGAACGAAAGCGATCACATCTCGAGCTCACCATTTGAAACCAATCATCTGGCCAACGAGCGGGCGCGTTTTGTCTTCGAAGACATTGCAAAAATGGATCCACCTCCAAAGTTTGTTATTCATCTGGGCGACATCGTTCACCCCATGCCTGCCCTGCCAACTTTTATGCAAGCCGTCGCACAATTTAAAGAGATCAGCAGCCAATTACGCTGCCCGCTACATGTGTTGCCAGGCAATCATGACGTTGGAGACAAACGTATTGACTGGATGCCTGCCGATCAAATCTGTGATCCCCATCTTCAGGCCTATCGCCAAGCGTTTGGCCAGGACTACTACAGTGTCGATGTCGATGACATTCGCTGCGTATTGATCAACTCCTTACTCATTAACTCCGGTTTGTCAGCGGAACAAGAACAAAAAACATGGCTTGAAGGTCAAATCAATACGGCAGAAGACAAACGCGTTTTTTTATTCATGCATTACCCACCGTTTGTGTACAGCGAAACCGAACACGGTAGCTACGACAACCTCGACGAACCAGGGCGTAGCTGGTTGGTGAATCTAATGAAGCGACCAAACGTCGAAGCATCTTTCGCTGGCCATGTGCATAACTTCTGGTACGAGCAGCTCGACGAGTCGAGCTTCTATATGCTCCCCTCAACAGCCTTTCTCAGACACGACTACTCAGAGTTTTACCGCGTCAGACCGGAGGTAGAGTTTGGGCGTGGCGACGTTGCTAAATTTGGCTATTTCATCGTTGATGTATTTGCAGACGGTCATATCGCATATCCGATTCGAAGCATGGGCGTGCGGACAAGCGAAACGGAGAAGGTAGATAAAAGCTCCCTCCAGCATCTCACGAATCCTAAAAGCTCTAATTTCAATAACGTGGGTGTCGAGCTGCGCCACACCTGGACGGAAGTCGCCCAAATTCCCGCAACCGGTGGCGTTCAGGAGTTTGGCCGAAAATCCGCCCGTAACGATTACCCGTTGCTCGCATTATGGGAAATGGGCGTCAAGCTGTCCAAGGTCACGGATCAGGACGCGCTTGATCCCGCGACTAACCGTCGGATGCAGCTACTGGCCAAAATGGGACATCGCTTTGTCCTGACTGCCCTGGGCGCACCGAAACTAAAGCTACAAGACGTTAATCTCGCCGCGGCCGGAGTCGCGAGCATTGAAACAAACCTCAGCACCGCTCGATTCCAAACGAGTATTCAAAAACTCATCGATTTCAAAATCGTGACAGGGCTAAACGTGTTCTGGTGCAAGATACACACCTATGATGACTCGCATTACGATGGCAAACATTTCAGTCATTTCGTCAAGTCTGGTTTCACGATTGAGGATCTCGCCAGCCAAGCCTCATTGATTAGAGGGGCGCTCGACGGTAAAGCGATTGATGGCATCACCGTGCGCATTGAGTCTGATCAACATCTTCTTGATGTCGCACCCATACTAAATGCATTTGCAAAAGAACATCGTTGCAAGATTATCGCTTCACTCAAGCTCAGCGGTCCGAGCATTGCCCAGTCTAATGACGATGAAGCGGCACTCATTGAAAAAGTATGCGCTGCGATGCTTTATTCAAAGGCCTCGGATTCAGTTCAGTATATTTTCGATACTTTCATGGATGTTGACAGAGGGTATTACCCTCGTCGTGCGTTTATTGATAGGCAGTTCAATCCCAATATTGCAGCACATGTGTTTACGCAGCTCAATTCAATATTCTCGAATGCAAAAAAAATCAGTATTGATTCTGATCGATCCTTTAAAGGTTCAAAGCTTGTCTTTACAGCCGATAGCCAAGAAAATCAGATTCATTTCGGTGTCGCAAGCGCGATCTCGGTCGTGCATAGACAACTGGAAAAAATTTCTGATGTGATTGATCTCACTTCTAGCGGCAGAGAGCAATTACCCACTGCTACAGATACTCAACGGATGGCCATTCAAGCCAATCCTCAGATTAATGCCGTCTTGTTTCGTTTGAACTAATTAACTTTAGGAGTACTGGTATGAAACTACGTGTCTCTGTTTTAAGCGCACTATTCACATTCACAGCGCTGAGCCTAAGCTCAAACGTTTTCGCAGCTTACCCCGACAAACCCGTCAAGCTGTTAGTCGGTTACGGTCCAGGTGGCGCGACGGATATCATCGCAAGAGTGTTGTCTAAATATCTTTCTGACAAATGGGGCCAGGCCGTTGTTGTTGAGAACAAGCCTGGCGCTAGCGGCATGATTGCTGCCAATGATGTTGTCAGAGCTGCTCCAGATGGGTATACCTTACTGCTTGGGTACACCCCCGAAGTGTCGATTAACAAACTCGTCTTTTCAACGATGCGTTACGATCCGATCACGGATCTCACACCTATTTCGTTGGCGGCAGAGGCTCCCCTTGTTTTGGCGGTCGGTGCCACACCACCTATTAAGTCTCTCAAAGAACTGCTTGCGAAAGGTAAAGGCCCAACGCCCCTCACGTATGGTTCACCCGGAGTCGGTGGTCAGCAACACATGGCCGGAGAAATACTAGGTGGTTCCACAAAAATGGCACTGACACACATCCCTTACAAAGGGACGGGTCCAGCTGTCGCAGCGCTTGTGGGTGGACAAATTGATTTCTTCTTTGCAACCACGCCGCCACTATTAGGACAGATCCGGGCAGGAAAAGTCACCCCCTTGGCTGTTGCGGGCAGTAAGCGTGAAAAATTATTGCCAGATGTTCCCACCTTTGTTGAGCTTGGGTACCCAGAAATCCAACTCACAAACTGGTTTGGGGTGTTTGGTCCCAGGAACCTTCCCGCTCCAGTGCTGAGTAAAATCACGAACGATGTGACCTCGGCGCTGCGTGATCCTGCAGTTGTCAAACAACTCGAAGATCAAGGACTCACTCCGCGTCCAATCGTTGGCTCTGAGTTTGCCAAATTTATTTCCGCTGAGATGAGTAAATACG
>JBILJY010000260.1:0-2730 GCA_044376975.1 Burkholderiaceae bacterium
CGCCATTGTCCTCTACCGACAATGTGGGAGGCGTGGACGTGACAATCAGCTTGATCGAATCCGCACCTTTGGCATAGCGCAACGCGTTATCGATTAAGTTTGCCAGCATCTCTGCCAATAGAATCGGATCGCCTTCGACCCAGACAGGTTGCTCAGGTGCTTCCAGCTGTAGAGAAATGCCAGCTGCTTTTGTTGGTTCAAGCCAATCGGCGCCGACGGTACGTATCCACTCACATAAATCAAGCAACACAAAATTATCTTGTGGCCTAACCTCGGGATCGACCCTCGCCAAGATAAGCAGTTGCTTACCCATGCGGATCATTCGATCAGTTACATTTTTTATTCGCTCCGCTCTCTGTCGGATGTCCTCGGGCAGAGGTTTGGCCAACATGAGCTCAGATTCGAGTTTTAAACCAGCAAGAGGCGTTTTAAGTTGATGCGCCGCATGACCAACAAAACGGCGCTGCGCAGCAAGGGTATCGCTTATACGGTCAAGCAACCCATTGGTATGCTGCACCAATACTTGCAACTCACGCGGCAAGCCTGGGACCTCCATACTGCCGAAATCTTCTGGTGTTCTTGAGGCAATCTGCTCAGACAACTCACTCACCGACTGCATCCCGGCACGTACGCTTCGCAAAACAACCACCACCAGCGCGACAATTAAAGCAAGCTGCCCGAACAACATCAACCAAATGATATCCCTGAGTTGCCATTCCTCGATATCAAGCTTATGCGAAACAAACCACGTCATGGCAAGATTGAGGGAAATAAGCAGTAACAAAGGCGGCAACAATCTGACCAGCAAATGCCGCGCTAAGCTATTCGGTGCACCAAACGGCAACCAACTCACCGCTGGCCTCGCCGCACGCTTGGCCATTTACGAGGTGGCCTCTTTGAGCTCGAGGGAGTAACCAAAGCCCCTGACAGTCTGTATCGCAACGCCCACACCCTCGAGACGTTTACGTAGTCTGTAGATATAAACCTCGACTGCATTCTCACTGAAATCCGCATCAATGACAGAAAGTTTTTGAACAATCTGCTGCTTCGTCACGATCTTCTCAGGACGCAATAAAAGCATCTCAAGAACGGAAAGTTCACGAACCGATAACGCTAAGCGTTGTCCTGCCACACGGAGCTCACGATGCACACCATCAAACGTTAACGAGCCAAACTCGATTAGGGACTGCGCGTTACCGTTGTGCCGCCGCGCCAAGGCCCGCACACGAGCCGCAAGCTCCGCTAACTCAAACGGCTTGGTGAGATAGTCATCCGCGCCAGCGTCAAGGCCTGCGACGCGATCGGCCAAATTGTCTCGTGCAGTCAAAATCAATACAGGTACCGGGTTGCCATCGGCACGTAAGGTTCGCAACACCTCAAGACCATCAACACCGGGAAGATTTAAATCAAGGACGATTAGGTCGTATGTATAGTTTTTTAGCGCTGAGAGCGCGCGCTCTCCGTCCGCCAACCAGTCAGTGGCGTAATCATGGTTACTCAGGAACTCTTGCAAGGCTCGACCAAGCGTTGCGTCATCTTCGATCACAAGTACTTTCATGGTGCGATTTTATACTCGCTTACCGAATGCGGTAAGACAGACCATGCCGGTGGGGGACGAGGGGGAGAAGAATACTGGTGGGTGCTACAGGGGTCGAACCTGTGACCTACGCCTTGTAAGGGCGCCGCTCTACCAACTGAGCTAAGCACCCTAAGAAGTTTTTACGAACCATCCCTTAAAACGTTCAAAAAGGACTGTACGTACAACGAAGGGCCACCGAAGCCTAAAAAAACAATGCGGTTCGCATTATAGCGAACCGCACATTTTTAGCAAACTGAATCGGACCGGCAAAAGCCAGTTTTGATTAGTTCAGCGCATCTTTCAACGCTTTGCCTGGACGGAACTTAGGCACTTTAGCTTTTTTGATTTTGATCGCTTCGCCAGTGCGTGGGTTGCGGCCTGTGCGAGCAGCGCGCGACGACACGGCAAAGGTACCAAAACCGACCAACGTCACAGTGCCACCCTTTTTAAGGGTTGTCTTGACGGCTCCAATGATGGCGTCGAGCGAACGCGCCGCCGCAGCTTTAGAGATGTCAGCCTTGGTGGCGATGTGATCGATCAATTCGGTTTTGTTCATATTGGATTTACCTCAAATGGTTTAAAAGAAAGCAGAGTCTTGGTGGGACAGATACTTTAAACATTTTGCATATCAAGTTAAAGCGACATTACTGCAATGACTTATGCATACCGTCATTAAGCCCCTACTCGATGCGGCTGTCAAGCGAAAATCATCGCAAAACCCGTAACTTACTTGGTTGTAAGTTTATAAAATTTCTCTAACAGCTAATGGATTTCCCTGTAGCTTCAACAAAAAAATTACGCTACAAGTCGACTCAGTATTTTTTATTGCGCAGCCTTTGTTCGACATTGCTCAAATGCTTGCGCGAAGTCAGCGAGCAAATCCTCCTGCTCTTCAATACCGATTGAAAGACGAATCAGTCCATCGGCGATGCCCATTTGCTTGCGCAGCGCGGGGCCCATTTCGTAGTAGATTGTCTGCGCTGCAGGCAGTGCCAATGTACGCGTATCACCGACATGTGTCGCGAGAATAACAATCTGCAAACGGTTTAAAAAATCGAAACTATCGATGCCCTCGGCTAACTCGACGCCAAGTAAGTTGCTGTACTTGCCACCAAATAGTTTACGGGCACGCTCATGTTGCGGATGGCTCT
>JBILJY010000090.1:0-9812 GCA_044376975.1 Burkholderiaceae bacterium
ATGGTGAAGAATTATTTCTAGAGCACCTACGTTCAAACTATTAAAAAATCATAGGGAGACAACATGCAAAAATTAAAACAAAACGCGTTAATTAGGCACGTATCACTTGTAGGCGCAGTCACCCTCGCACTCGCCGCTCCTACCCAAGCCCGCGTGACAAAAATTGTCATCGACGAAACCGTCGCGATGCCAGCAATCAGCAGCAAACACCCTGGAGACCAATCCAATATCACCTACGAAATTATTTCTGGGCGCGCTTTTGGTGAGCTCGATCCCAACAAACCACACAACGCAATCATCCAAGATATTGAACTGGCCAAAGATCCAGACGGTAAGGTTCGCTACGTCGCCTCATTCGTTATTCACAAACCCGTTGATCTTAAAACCGCTAGCGGCCTAATGTGGCACGATGTCCCTAATCGCGGACGCGTCTACGCATTTTCACCGCGAGAGCAAGCGCTAGGCGACATCATGATCGCGACAGCCTGGCAAGGTGATAACAGTGGCAACACGCGTGTTCGTCCAACCAACTCTTCCAAAACCGGTCAGTTCTTACAAGTACCGGTTGCCCGACAACCGAATGGCGACCCAGTCACAGGTGAAGTCTTTGGACGCATCGTCAACCGCTCGGGCAAGGCCTCTCAAGCACTCATTGTTCAAAGCAACCCCCTACCCTACAAACCCGTTTCACTTGATACGAGCAAGGCGAAACTGACGTCCAGAGGGGGCGAAACCATGCACGGGCAAGTTATTGACGAGGTGCGCATCGCGGATAGTGATTGGGCATGGGCCAAGTGCGATGAGAAGAATCCTTTCCCCGGCACACCAGACGCAACCCAGATCTGTTTAAAAGATGGCTATGACCCAAAACGTCTCTACCAAGTCGTCTTTACGGCTGCCGATCCCTATGTACTCGGCATCGGGTTTGCTGCATGGCGAGATCTGGGACACTTTTTCAAAACCGCCGCAAAGGATGATGCAGGGACAGCCAATCCCATCGCTGGAGTCGTAAAGCACAGTATTGGTCGAGGGGTATCCCAATCCGGAAACTTCTTGCGCGGCTGGCTGCATTTGGGTTTTAACCAAGCCGAGCAAGGCGGCAAGGTGCACGATGGCATCTGGCCGATTATCGCGGGTCGTCGTATCGCGTTGAATTTCCGTTGGGCCCAAGCTGATGGCGTGCTGGAACTCTATCAGGCCGGCAGCGAAGGTCCACAATGGTGGCTGCCGCACCCTGATCCTGTGCGAGGCCTGCCTTCAGCTGGAATTTTGGGCCGCTGTACTGCTTCTGACACATGCCCTAAAGTTGTCGAGCATTTTGGTTCGGCCGAGGTCTGGGCTTTGAAACTTACTCCGGAGTGGGTGGGCACGGATGGCAAAACCGATTTACCACTCCCCAACTCTGTCAGACGGTATTACATTGCTAGCAGTCATCATGGCGGTGGTGCAGGAGGCTTCGATACAAGCTTGCCTGGCGTGGGTTTGGCCAAAACACCGACAACCTGTCCTGGCAACAACTTCGGGATGGGAATCTTACCGAGCAATCCTGTGCCGCACACCCAAACAGTGAATGCAATTCGCGTGCACTTTCGCAACTGGGTCATGAAAGGAATCGAGCCGCCTCCTAGCCGCTATCCGACTCTGGCCGCGCAACCAGGGCAGAAGTCTGGAACGCTGGCTTTAGCGAACAAACAGGACATTGGGTTCCCGACGCTGCCAGGTCTGCGCCCCACGGTCCCTGAAGCCGACTTCATCATGCCGGTGCTGGATTACGATTGGGGCCCCCAGTTCAACGCGTTAGATGGCTCGGGCATTCCCACCAATGCACCACCTCCAGTCAAGCAAGTCCTCAAGATGTACGCACCCAAAGTAGATCAGGATGGTAACGAGCTTGGTGGTGTGCCGGTCGCTTTGCTCGATGCGCCGCTTGGAACTTATCTCGGCTGGAACATTACTGCTGACGGAGATAAACCGTTTCACAAGGGACAAATCTGCAACTACGTCGGAGGGATGATTCCCTTTGCCCGTACAGCGGCCGAACGGACGGCGACTAACGACCCAAGATTGTCTCTAGAAGAGCGCTACGGATCACACGAGGGATATGTTGCCGCCTTGATCAAAGGCACCGAGCGTGCCGTGAAAGAAGGATTCCTGCTCCCGATTGATGCAACACAGTTAATCGAGCAAGCGCGCGCCAGTAAAGTTTTACGTTAGTGCATCAACACTCAGGGGTGTCATCACTCGACATCCCTGAGTTCAAGAGACGATCAGAGCACCCAGAAATGATGGGTGCCATCTCGGCCCAGTTGCTCAACCAGACCAAACTCCCAGTCCAGATACGCCTGCATCGCTGCTTGCGCGTTATCCGTACCCTCATAGGGCCGTTTATAACGATCGATGGGCTCGGAAACTGAATGGGTCGATCCTGACTCAAGTGCATAGCCAGACGCTACCCATGCTTTTGTTCCACCTGCAAGCACGAACACTTCGCCACCCAACAACTCTTTGATTTCTGCTGCGGCAAATCGTGATTGCAATCCATCAGCACACGTTAATACATACCGCGTTGCTTTCGGCAACGCCTTCAACGCATCTTTGAACTGCGATCGCAACACATAGTACGCACCTGGCAAGTGACCTTTCACATACTGGGCGTGCTTACCCAGATCAATCACAACGAGCGCTTGCGTTTTCTGCGCTTGTGCCAGTTCGTCCGCTCTAATCGGTTTTACGTCTGGCAACGCCGCTAAGGGGGCCTCCCAGGGTCCGTTTTCTGAGAGTTGCTCTGCCGAGATGCCATCGACTACATACACGTCCCAGGCCATTTGTGCCAACCAAGAGGCCGTCATGTTGGCCCGCACGCCATCGCTGTCTGCAAGCACAATCCGGGCGCCACGAACAGGGGCCACCATCTCGGTCTCCTGAACCAACTGGCCTCCAGGTGTAGAACGAAACGCGGGCAAATGTCCCGAGACAAACTCTTCAGGTGTTCGCGTGTCAAAAAAATAGGTTGTACGTCCCGTCTGCTGTGACCACGCCGCGAGGTTCGAAACAGTGGCACGCTTTACCCCAGCACGATCAGCCACACGACGTGCACGCGATCCAGCGCTCTCAGTCGTCGCGGCGGACACCTCTGTGAACTTGCGTGTCTGTCCGCGATCTAAGGTTTGGCCCGCAAGAGTCCATCCTATCGTGCCGTTACGTAACGCGGCTACCTTGTTAGGGATTCCTGCGTTGACCAACGACTGCGTGCCGATAATGCTGCGCGTACGTCCTGCGCAATTGACAATAACTTGGGTTTCGGGCCGCGGGGCTAATTCTGCAATCCGTAGCACGAGCTCCGCACCGGGGCAGCTAATCGCCGTTGGGATACTCATGGTGTTGTATTCATCAAATCGTCTGGCATCGACAATCACGACATCCGCCTTCCGATCGATCAAGGTCTGCACTTCCTGCGCCGACAAGGAGGGCGTGTGGTTTCTTGACTCGACAAGCTCGCCAAAGGACTTACTCGGTACGTTCACGTCACGAAACAACTCACCACCTGCCGCCCGCCACGCTCTCACGCCTCCCTGAAATACCGATACATTGACGTAGCCCAACGCCCACAATCGTCGAGCGGCTAGCATTGCATCGCTTTGCTCTACAGGGACATTGCCCTCATCAAACGTCACGATCCACACGTCGCGTCGAGGTAACAAGGCATAGGCGTCGACCTCCACGCGCGAGAGCGGAAAATTTGCAGCGAACAGTGGATGACACTGCGCATGGGGATCTTCCTCGCGAACATCAAGTAACGCGATCTCTCGTCGCTCAATCAATGCAGAGCGCACGTTAGCGTAGTGGGTTAATTCAATCGGTTTACTCACGCTCGCTGACATTTCAATTATTTCCACAGGTTTGGAACTACGCTGTTGCAGTAGCCGGACACAAAGGACTTCGATGTACCCGTTGCAGGATCAAAAACATGGCGATTGATACGTCCGATGTTCCCGCCATAGACATGGATGCTAATTGATGTGCGATCTTGATAAAAATTCGCCACTTCATGGACATCATGTGTGGCCGGGGATACCGAGCCGACTTGACCTGGCAACAAGACCACGCTCTCACCAGGCAAGTAGCTACCATTTGCCTGCTTGTGATAGTGCGTATCGACCTCTTTGCCTCGCAACATCCCGATCAGTCCCCAAGTCATATGGTCATGAACTGGTGTTTTTTGTCCCGGTCCCCATACAAAGCTGACGATTGAAAACAGGTCTAAAGGATCCGCATAAAGGAGGTACTGCTGGTAGTGCTGCAAATGAGGTCTAGTGAATTGCTCCGGCAACCAATTGTCATTTGCCACAAGCGTTGCCAAGAGCGCAGAGCCGCGCGCCAAGATCTCCGGCTCCTTAGGCTTACCCTGCAACATTCGGGACATTTCTTGAACAAACATCAGCAAACTGGAAGGACTCATCGCTCGTTGCTCCATCATTGATTTATTGATCATAAATGCAGAGCTCATCCAGAGGATAACAAAGCAAAATATTAAACTAAGTATTACTTTTCTTTTGCCTCATTCTTGGTCTGCATCAGACCGAAATAAGTCTTAAATACAACTATCTCATGTCGAAAGCCTTCCTCTATACTCCAAAGCTTTACCAAGCATCGGAAAACACTCACTTTTTTGGGTGGGATACCCCCCCGTGTGGGGGCAATTCTTAGCATAGGTATTTAGGATGTGGATTGTTAGGACAGCGTTAGAACGGCCTTACACATTTATTGTGATGGCAATTCTCATCCTGCTCTCCACACCGCTCGCGGTGATGCGCACCCCAGTGGATGTATTGCCAGAAATCGACATCCCGGTTGTGACCGTGATCTGGAGCTACAACGGCTTGTCTGCGCAACAGATGGGCAACCGTATCGCTCAAACGCATGAGCGTTCTCTCACCACCACGGTCAGTGACATCAAAACGATTGAGTCCCGCTCAATCGGTGGTCTGACGATCATCAAAATTTATTTTCAGCCAAATGTAAATATACAAATGGCGATCTCCCAGGTTGTGGCCGTTTCACAATCAGCACTGCGACAAATGCCACCGGGCATCACTCCGCCACTCGTGATCAAGTACACCGCCTCCTCGATTCCCGTGATTCAAGTCGGGATGTCAAGCAAGACCTTGTCCGAGAAGGAGCTGTTCGATGCCGCACTCAACATTCTTCGCCCTCAACTGATTACGATCCCTGGGCTTGCCATGCCCTTTCCCTATGGCGGCAAGGCGCGCGCCGTATCTGTCGATATCGATCCAGAAGCGCTAAGGTCGAAAGGGATGACCTCCTCAGACGTCATTAACGCTATTACGACGCAGAACTTAACACTTCCTTCTGGCACAACCAAAATCGATGATGTGGAGTTCAACATCTCGTTGAACTCGTCACCCATCAGCATTGCGGGGCTAAACAACATTCCGGTGCGCACTGTCAACGGCGCAACAACTTACCTGCGTGAAGTAGCACACGTACGCGATGGCTTTTCTCCACAAATTAATATCGTTCGTCAAAACGGCGAGCGCGGTTTATTACTCACAGCCCTAAAGAACGGTGGTGCATCCACCCTGGATGTCGTCAGCAGAATTAAGACCATGCTGCCCACGCTTTTGCCATTGCTGCCGGAAGGTATCGATGTCACGCTGCTAGCTGATCAGTCTATTTTCGTGAAACAAGCAATTACTGGCGTTATTCATGAAGCGCTTCTCGCCGGAGGACTGACGGCACTGATGCTCTTGCTGTTCCTAGGCAATTGGCGCACAACCGTCATCGTCGCCATATCCATCCCCCTTTCAATTTTTACCTCCCTGATCGTGCTTTATCTGATTGGGCAAACGATCAACATCATGACACTCGGCGGGCTCGCTCTTGCCGTCGGCATTTTGGTCGACGACGCTACAGTCACGATTGAAAATATCGAACGTCATTTGCACATGGGCAAAGGCTTATATGAAGCGGTGATGGATGGCGCGGGAGAAATCGCTATACCCACCTTTGTGGCAACGCTTTGTATCTGTATTGTTTTTGTACCGATGTTCTTTTTAGGTGGCGTCGCGCGCTATCTCTTTGTACCGCTTGCACAGGCCGTCAGCTTCGCAATGCTGGCCTCGTATGTGCTGTCCCGGACGCTCGTACCAACGATGGCTTACTTGCTCTTAAAAAATCAAGGTACACCAGGATGGTTCACTAAACGTATTCATCAGACACACGTACACTTCAATGCAGGCTTTGAACACTTTCGTGCCGGCTATGTCGTCCTTTTGGGTAGGCTACTGGAGCATCGCACGCGATTCATTATCGGCTTTCTCGGTTTTTGCATCCTTTCTTGCGGCATCTATCTGCTCCTGGGCAGAGATCTCTTCCCCCCGGTGGACACCGGGCAAATAAAATTACATATGCGCGCACCAAGTGGAACCCGGGTTGAGCGCACGGCCATCATCTCTGATGAAGTTCAAAACGTCATTCGAAGAGTCATTCCACCCGCAGAGCTAGACGGTATTTTAGATAACGTCGGCCAACCCAACAGCGGTATTAATCTCTCGTATAGCAGCTCCGGAACCATCGGTTCTTTCGATGCAGACATCATGATTACGCTCAAGCGTGGGCATAAAAAGTCGAGCGAGTACTACATGGACGAGCTCTTACCAGAGTTGCGCAAGAGCTTTCCAGGCGTCGAGTTTTATTATCAAGCAGCCGACATCGTTACGCAGATTTTAAACTTTGGCATCCCAGCAGCGATTGACGTTCAGATTGTTGGCAACAACTATGCCGCAAATCAGCAACTTGCCGCAAAGCTCGTGAGTAAAGTTGCCGCCGTACCTGGCGCGGCTGATGTGCACATTCACCAACGCCTAGACAGGCCCGCAATCGCGTTGACGATGGATCGGACGCGCATGCAAGCGATGGGGCTCACGCCAGCTGATCTCGCTCAAAACGTCTTATTACCATTATCTGGAAGCGCACAGACGTCGCCCAACTTCTGGCTAAACCCCAACAACAACATCAACTATTCGATTCAGGTTCAAGCCCCTCAGGCCAACATTAGTTCGCTCGACGAACTGCTCAGACTTCCGGTCGGACCGTCAAACGCAGCCGCATCCAATGCAGCATCGGCACTTAATAGTGCTGCTGGGCGAGGGACACAATTACTTGGAAATCTAGTGACTGCATCGCCGACGACAGAGTTTGCAATCTTTACGCGCTACAACATTCTGCCAGCGATCAACATTTACGCCAACGTACGTGGCCGTGACCTCGCCTCAGTAGCCAAAGAGATTCAAGCCATTGTCGATGAAGCAAAACCCCTTCTGCCCAGAGGCAGCCGTATTCAAATGCGTGGTCAAGTTGAAACCATGCAGGAGTCCTTTAAAGGCCTTGGGGTCGGTCTGATCGGCGCCGTTCTTTTGGTCTATTTATTAATAGTGATTAACTTCCAGTCTTGGCTTGATCCATTTATCATTGTCACCGCACTCATTGCAGCACTCGCTGGGATCGCCTGGATATTGATTCTGACGGCGACCAACCTCAGCGTGCCCGCCCTCACCGGCGCCATTATGACGATGGGGGTAGGAACGGCAAATAGCGTTCTTGTCATTTCCTTTGCGCGACAACGACTGCTCGACGGCCTGACACCGTTGGCGGCTGCACTTGAGGCAGGGGCGACGCGCCTGCGTCCAGTCCTCATGACTGCGCTTGCCATGATTATTGGCATGGTCCCAATGGCCATTGGTCTGGGTGAAGGTTCTGAACAAAACGCGCCTTTAGGTCGCGCTGTGATTGGAGGACTGATCTTCGCGACAGTCTCCACCGTTTTATTTGTCCCTGTGTTGTTTGCCACTTTTCACGGACGATTGGCAACGCGCAAGTTGAACAAGGAATTAGCGACATGACGGACTCAGGCCAAAGCGCGATTGCGACCATGCGTCGGATAAAAATCGCCACAGCAGTGGTGCTCATTTTTCTTCTGCTCGGCATGGGTAAGACCCTGCACTCACGCTGGTCCTATGCCGATGTCTTGGCGCAACGCAGTGAGGAGGCGGCCCAACTCCATGTGCTGGTGACACAACCAATCGTGCCTAATCCGAACAACCCCAATTTGCGTCTTGTTCTACCTGGCACATTACTCGGAATCAACGAAGCCCTAATACATGCTCGCGTAAACGGTTATGTCAAAGAGTGGCGCAAAGATATCGGCGATAACGTCAAGCAAGGTGAAACGTTAGCCGTACTCGACATACCGGAGATTAATCGCCAAGTCGATGAGGCGAGTGCCAATTTCCAACTTGCGAAGACCGCGTATGAGCGCTGGAGAAAACTGCGTGCTCAGGACGCGGTATCGCAGCAAGAACTCGATGAAAAAACCGCCGTGTACAGACAAAGCGAAGCGGTCCTAAAGCGTCTAAAACAATTACAAGACTTCGGCACCGTGGTCGCGCCCTTCAGCGGCCGGGTGACTAAGCGTAATGTCAATATGGGCGATCTGGTTAACTCAGGCAACGTCGGCACTGCTCAAGCCATGTTTGCGATGGCGCGCGTCGATAGACTGCATGTCTACGCCTACCTTCCCCAAGATCGTGTGTCGCAAATTAAAGTGGGCGACAAAGTTGACGTCTACCAACCGAGCACGCCCGATAAAATCGTCGAAGGTCGTATTGCTCGTACGGCCGGTGCAATCGACATGCAAACCCGAACACTGCAAGTCGATGTCGAAATCGATAACGCCGACAACGCCTTGATGCCAGGCACCTATGTTGAAATCGCTTTTAAGATGACGCCGGGAAACAATCTGCTCATACCGACCAACACCCTGATCTTTGGAGCTGGCGGACCTTACGTCGCAACAGTCAAAAATGATGAGGTCACCAGGAAAAAGGTAACTCTTGGAACTGATTTCGGTATGCAAGTCGAGGTACGAAGCGGTGTCACAAAAGAGGACTGGTTGATTCTAAACCCTCTAGATTCGGTCACAGATGGGCAGCGCGTGATTGTGCAGATTGCCAAACCACCAGCAGCTCCTACTAGACGCGGTTCATGAAACGCACTCTTGCCCTTGCTCTAATAACGCTTGCCTGTGCCGGCTGTTCGCCCATTGGTCCCGATTACGAGCGGCCAGAGATCGAACTTCCTCAAAACTGGAAAAGCCTACCGGGTGCAAATCCCGCACTGTGGAAGCCAGCCACTCCGGCGGACGATGCACCGAAAGACAAGTGGTGGAAGGCCTTTAATGACAAGATGCTTGAAGACCTGATTGAGCAATGTCTGACCAACAACAATACCTTGCAAGTTTCTTTGGCGCGACTCGATCAGGCAATTGCTCAAAGCGAGGCCCGTGGCGCCGCGCTCTTGCCAAGCCTGAACCTAGGAGCTACGGCGACGCGCGTGCGCACCTCGGAAAATAGACCCACCAATACGTACACGAGCGTCAACGCCTCCACCACTCAAAACGATTTTCGTCCTGTGGCGGTGATGACCTATGAAATCGACTGGCTCGGCAAAGTCCGTCGAGATGTCGAGGCATCCTCCAATACGGCCGCGCAAGCGGCGGCAGATACTGAAAACGTTCGATTGCTGCTTACTGCTCAACTCGCTAGTGCGTATTTTTTGCTGCGACAATACGACGAAGAAATCCGCATTCTGAGCAATATTGTTGCCATTCAGAAAAAGTTACTGGATCTCATTCAGAAGCGCTACGACCTAGGCGCAGCTGGCCGCACCGAGCTATCGCAGCAAATGGCCCTAAGTGAGTCGAGTGGCGCGCAGCTTGAGATGCTTCGATCGCT
>JBILJY010000261.1:0-2719 GCA_044376975.1 Burkholderiaceae bacterium
GAAGGTAACCTCGGCTTGGCCAACGCCATGCTGCGCCATCTGTCTGAGAAGCTACCGATTTCGCGCTGGCAGCGCGATCTCACTGACTCGACTGTGCTGCGCAACCTTGGTGTCGCGCTCGGCTACTGCTTGGTTTCTTACGACGCCTGCTTACGTGGTTTAGGCAAGCTCGAAGTGAATGCAGCCGCGATTGATGAAGATCTCGATAGTTGTTGGGAAATCTTGGCCGAACCGATCCAGACTGTGATGCGTCGTTACGGCTTGCCACAGCCCTATGAGCAGCTAAAAGCGCTGACCCGAGGTAAGGGCATTACCCAAGAGGCTTTGCGAGAGTTCATCAATGGCTTGGCATTGCCGGCTGACGCAAAGGCTCGTATGCTTGCGTTAACGCCACGCACCTACATCGGCTTAGCCCAACAATTGGCCGTCGTGTCGTAAAAAATTCCCCAAACGCTATCTTCCCTTCCGGAGTCGCAAGATGAAAAAACTATCGCTCGTATTGGCAGCAACAGTAGTCTGTGCACCGCTTTGGATGAGCTCGGCTCAGGCGCAATTCGCCAAGCCTGAAGATGCGATTAAGTATCGACAGTCGGCGTTCTCGATATTGAGTACCCACATGAGCCGACTGCAGCCTGTGCTGAAAGGCCAAGTGGCCTTTGATGCGGCAGCCGTGAAGGCGAACGTCGCTGTGATTCAAACCCTCTCGACCTTGCCCTGGTCTGCCTTCGGTGCCGGAACGCAAGGTACAAGCAGTGCCAAGCCCGAGATCTGGTCTGACGCGGCAGGCTTTAAAGCTGCTCAGCAAAAGTTTCAAGCTTCCGTGGTGCAGTTATCTGCAGCAGCCGATTCAGGTGACATGAATAAGCTTCGGTCGGCCGCGGGTGATGTCGGTGCAAGTTGCAAGGCTTGCCACGATTCTTATCGCGCTAAAAAATAATGCGCTAGAGTAGAGCTGAATTAAAAACCCCGCCGTTCAAGGCTGAGCGGCGGGGTTTTGTTTGGCTTGAGCGAATTTCTAGTTCAGCAAAAACGGCATGATCGTTTGCACATACTGCTGCGGAATTTCCGTTGGCGGTATGTGTGCACAGGGCAGTGTCACGAGCTTGGCACCCTTAATGCGCTCGACCAAGGCTTGGCCACGCGCCAGCGGTGTGGACTGATC
This sequence comes from Burkholderiaceae bacterium, assembly GCA_044376975.1. Taxonomy (GTDB): domain Bacteria; phylum Pseudomonadota; class Gammaproteobacteria; order Burkholderiales; family Burkholderiaceae_B; genus Zwartia. Next base: position 1,163 of record JBILJY010000261.1, read on the forward strand.
AACGTCCCCAACGATCACCAAAGTGGCTGCCTGGATTTGGCTCAGACGCGGGTAGAGGTCCATGTCACGGATCGCCGAGCAACAGCCGATGTAGCCTTGCGGTGCGCCCGTCAGTACGCCATTGCGCACACGTTGAAGACCGATTGAATTTTTCGCGACAAATTCCGGTGTAAAGAAGCGGCCGAGAATGCCGTCAACCACGGCGGCCATCCCACCTTGTTTGATTGCCGTGATGCGTGTATCCCAGGTGCCTGCAGGAAACTCAGCCCCCGTGTTGCTTAAAATCAGACGGCGCAAGCCCGTTGGCCGGCGCGCCGCGAGTTCCATCCCCGTCATGCCGCCCAACGAAATCCCACAGAAGTCGTATTTTGTGAGTCGTGCTGCCGCAATCACTGCTTGCACATCGTCCGTTAGTTCATTCAGCGTGTAGTCGCCTGCTGGAGCGTCTGACCCGCCGTGACCGCGTGTGTCGTAGCGCACCACATAAAAATGTTTCAGCAACTCGTCCAGAATCGGATCCCACAAGGTGTGATCTGTACCCAGCGAGTTGCTCAGCACTAGGGAAGGGAGCTCCGGATTGCCATCGGTCCGCCAGTAAATTCTGCAGTTTGCATTATTCAAGCTCGGCATAAACATTGTCCCCAAATATTTTGTTGTGAATTATTTTAAACGGCGCCTTATGCCGTTTAATTTTTTTATGAGACCGATCTTAGCAAAAAGAGTTCCCCGTACTTGAGCACATCTTGCGCACATCAGGCTTAGCTCAGGATCACCCCAAACTGCGCAGTGGCTAACCACCAGGCGACACAGGCAAGCAGCGCAGCCAAAATCAAGCCGCCTAAGCGCACGCGCCAATCGTCCTGTGCGGGCAGGGCGCCCGTGGTGAGGTGTTGACTGTCGGCGTCGCCGTGGATCATCGGAGCCACTAACCCGTGGCCTTTGATGGTGTAGAACGCGATGGCAACAAGGTGTAGGCCAAGCAGTGAAAAAATAACGAACTCACCGAGCTTGTGCACGCTTGTCAGTTGCGCGACTAGGTCGTTACTCACCAATACCGATAAGGGACCTTGATACATGATGTCGTCACTTACAAAGAGTCCGGTACTCGCTTGCGCGAGCAACATACCGAGTAGGGCGTAGACGGACCACGCACCGAGCGGGTTATGTCCGGCCTGACGCGTGCCGGCTGTCGAGGCTTGGCGCAGATACCCCCAGGCAGCGCGAATGCTTGGCAAAAAAGAGCTAAACCTCGCGTAGCGCGGGCCCACCAGACCCCAGAGCACCCGAAACACCAGTAGCGCGAGTGTGGCGATACCGAAGTTCAAGTGCCACTGCATCCAGTTGCCGCCAAGCTTGACCGTCACAAGCGCACCTACCACGCATACCACGAGCGCCCAGTGAAAAAGTCGGGTGGGTAAATCCCAGATACGGGTTTTTTGTGGAGCGTGGTTCATCGCGAGTTCCTGTTTGACGCCACAAGCAATCTTTATAAGAGGGTGTCTTGGTGTGTAGTGGTCAATGTATCACCGTTTTGCGTTGCAACATAAATGTCATTTG
>JBILJY010000091.1:0-9744 GCA_044376975.1 Burkholderiaceae bacterium
ATGCGTGAACTCGTCACAAATATTTGGCCTTTCGTTGCATTGATGTATGCCGTTCTTTTGCTGTGTCTGTTTTTCCCTGCGATTGTGACAACCTTGCCTCGCGCAATGGGTTATTAGCAATATTCCTTTCCCTCATCGGAGTTCATTATGTCTTTGATTAAACGCTATATCGCACCACTTGCATTAAGTAGCCTCTTTTTAGCGATGCCGACAACGCAGGCACAAAATATCACGATCAAGGTGATTGGTCAGCCATTGGCCACTGGCAACATCCAGAAAAACCGTGAACAACCTTTCTTTGAGCAGCTTGCTGCCAAAACCGGTTTGCCAATTACTGTCGAATACAAGCCCATGGATACGCTTGGCATTAAAGACACCGAGCAATTGCGTGTGATGAAGACTGGTTTGTTTGACCTGGTCTCGCTGCGCTTTTCACAGAACTCGCGCGATGAGCCGTCCCTAATTGGCCTAGACTTGATCGGTGGCAGTCCAAATTATGCGATCAGTCGTAAAGCGGCCGACGCTTGGTCGCCCGTACTGGACGCACGCCTTCAAAAGCAATTCGGTATCAAACTACTTGGCCACTGGCCCTTCGGCCCCCAAATGCTTTTCTGTAAAAAGCCGATCGCTCAGCTCGCCGACGTCAAAGGCCTCAAGGTTCGAGTGACAGACCAAATCATGGCCAAATTCCTAGAGTCACTGGGCGCCACACCTGTACCGATGGGCTTTAGCGATGTCCATCAGGCATTGTCGTTAGGCGTAGTTGACTGTGCGGTCACCGGTCCAAGCTCGGCAAACTCGGCATCGTGGACTGAAATTGTCACCCACCAGTTGCCACTCGGCTTCCAAATGGGCTTTAACGGCTATGCAATTTCGTTGAAAACGTGGAACCGTCTGAAGCCAGACCAACAAGTCAAACTGCAGGCAGCGTTTACTGAATTAACCAACGACATCTGGAAATATTCAGAAGAGCTGTATCAAGACGCTTTACGTTGTAATGAAGGCTCAGATCCTTGCACGACCGGCAAAAAGTTTAAGGTCACTACAGCAAAGGTTTCTGAGGCAGACATCAAGTTAGTCGGTAGTGCCGTCGATAAGCTGTCCTTCCCTGCATGGGCACCTGTTTGTGACAAAACCAATCCAACTTGCTCTGCTGATTGGAAGAAGGCCGTTGGTCCAATCCTTGGCGTGAAATAAGGTACTAGTATGAAAACACGGCTAGAGAGTTTATTAAGCATCCTGTTTGGCGGAATTTTCAGCATTCTGGTTATCGTCGTCACCATTGAGACAATCGCCAGAAAACTTTTTAATGTTTCGCTGCAAGGAGCAGATGAACTAGGGGGCTATGCGTTGGCGATTGGGTCAACGCTTGCCTTTAGCCTAGCCGTGTTTGGTAGGAATCACATTCGCGTCGATGTGCTGCACGAAAAGTTACCACCGTGGCTACAAGGCTGGATGAATTGGTTCGCGGCGACAAGCATGGCCGTATTTGCGATTTTCTTGTGCTTTGTCACGGTGAATGTCCTGACCGATACCATCAGTTACAGCAGCACTGCCCAAACCCCTTGGGCGACGCCCCTGATATATCCTCAATCCATTTGGTATGCCGGACTCGTTATTTTTGCATGCGTGACGTCAATCTGGGCTATTCGTGCGACCTACCTATGAGCGAGAGGTCGTATCGAAACGCTTAATAAAGAGTTTGAACCCAAGAGCGCGAAAGAGGAAATCAAAGAAGAGCTCGATGACCTCGCACAACGATCCAATATATCTGAGATCACAAATAAATCATGAATCCAACCATTGTCATAATTGCCTTCCTGATCATGGTCCTCATGATGATCGCGGGTGTCCCGATCGCTGTATCGATGGCGTTAGTGGGTATTGTGGGCGGGGTCTCTGTCTACGGGATGCCATTTATTAACTCCATCGCCCCAGTGTTATGGGGCGTTCAAAATGAGAATCTTCTTACATCGATCCCGTTATTTATTTTGCTCGGTGAGCTCTTACTGAGATCTGGTATTGCGGATCGAATGTACCTTGCGCTTTCTGCTTGGTTTGGTCGATTACCTGGCGGCTTGTTGCACACAAATATTGGTAGCTGTGCGTTGTTTGCTGCGACCTCGGGATCCTCCGTCGCCACGGCAGCCACGATTTCAACCGTGGCCCTGCCCTCCCTAATGAAGCGTGGTTATCCGATCAGACCTTCGCTCGGTTCAATTGCAGCAGGTGGAACCCTCGGGATTCTGATTCCACCCAGCGTCAACATGATTATCTACGGGTCGCTTACCAGCAACTCGATTGGCAAACTGTTTATTGCAGGAATCATTCCCGGACTGTTGCTCACCGGCTCCTTCATGCTGTATATCGCCATCACTAGTTTGCTGAGCGGCAATGCCATGCGCGAAGAGAAAGTGTCCTTCAGCGACAAGCTCAAAGTGTCGGTGCACCTCATTCCTCCCATGATCGTCTTTGGCGTGGTCATGGGCAGCCTGTATTTTGGCATCGCAACCGCGACCGAGAGTGCCGCCTTAGGGGTCACGACCGTCGTCCTGTTTGTATTGAAGTCTGGTCGTTTGAATTGGGCGCTTTTGCGTGGCTGTTTTATTTCCACAGCGCGCGTCTCGGGCATGATCTTATTGATCATCGCGGCCGCGTTTATCCTGAATCTAACGATTAGCCTAACCGGCGTTGCCGAGATTATGACCAAATGGGTCACAGGCCTCGGGCTTTCGAAGACCACCTTAATTCTTGGTTTGATTTTGTTTTATCTGTTGCTAGGTATGTTCATGGACGTTTTATCCATGATGGTTGCGACGATACCAATTACCTACCCCATCGCCATGGCGCTTGGCGTCGATCCAATTTGGTTTGGTATCTTCGTGATCCTAATGTGTGAACTCGGTCTCATCACACCACCTGTCGGGATGAATCTTTTCGTGGTGCATGGCATACGGCCTGACAAAGGTGGTATCGAGGACGTCATGTGGGGCGCACTTCCCTATGCGATTATCATCATCCTGTTCACCATCTTCCTGATGATCTTCCCAGAAATCGTCACCTGGTTACCTAACCAGATGTAGACACGTTGCGCCTGAGAAAGTCAATAAACAAGGCGCTGACTTTCTCGGGTTGCTCTTGCTGCACCCAATGCCCGGCACCCTCGATCAGATGGGTGCCTTGCATTTGGGTGGTCAAGGTTTTTTGTACCGACTCAAGACCGCCGGGTGTTTGATACACACCCCAGTCGCTTTTGCCGCCGATAAAAATACACGGCACATCGATTGTGCGACCAGCGAAGATTCGCAACTCTCGGTCAAGCCGACCAATGCGATAGCCTTGCAAGCCGCCCTGAAAGCCATTGCGACCGTACTCTTCGCTGTAGACCTTCAGTTCAGAATCAGGCAGCCACTTACAGGCAGCAATCGCCGTCTCTGAGGGCATATCAGGTGCCACGGACTCCGCCATCCCTAACTCTAAATCCATCACGTAGTACCGAGGTAGCTTTTCCCATTCGCTTGCGATCAACGCCTTCAACGGGAAAGGCTTGTTCTCAAGCCAATCCGCACTTTTGACGTGATAGTAGGCACGCAAAAAACTATGCAGCCCTTGCTTGGCATGCCACATGTTCTCGTTGGCGGGCTCCGTCGCGTAATACACCTGGTAGTACTTGCGTGGTGGCGAGAGTTTGGCCAAATCCTCGTTGATCGGATTCGAGACGGTGGGCACGACCGGCTTATTGTCTGTATTGAACGGCCAAGGGTCCGGCGCACCACGAAAAGGCGAGCTCATCAGAATGACGGAGCGAAAGATATCCGGTCGGGTCAGCGCACACCACCCGGCAAGAGGCGAGCCTTGATCATGACCAAACACGCCTGCAACAGTCTTGTAACCAAGTGCCGCGACTAAGGCGAGCATATCGTTGATTTTATTGAGCGTACCGAAAGCACGCATATCGTCGCCATACTTGATCTCGGTCCCACCACTGCGGCCATAGCCTCGCACATCTGGTGCGATCACGTGATAGCCTGCTTGCGCAAGCGGCTGCATGACTTTACGCCAACTATAAGCAAGCTCTGGAAACCCGTGCAGCAACAGCAACAAAGGACGCCCAGGCGTCTCGAAGCCGGCTTCAAGCACATGAAACGTGATGCCATTGACGTTAGGTATAAAGCGCGACCGCACGCCCGAGGGAAGAACCGCAGCGCTTAAAGGCGTCATGAGGGCAAGACCTTTCTAAAAGAGTTAATTTTTGTACCAGTCCTTTACAGCTTGAACATAACGCTCAACGCCTTGGGTAACCGTTGCGGGTTGCAACGCACCGTAGGACAAACGCTGGTAGTTCGCAGCAGTGGTGTCCGTCAAACCAAACGCGAAACCGGGTATAGAAACAACTTTGTGCTTTTCTGCCATCGCACGATTAAAAGCTAGCGGGTCTTGTCCCTTCGGTAAACCAGGCAGTTTCATCAACACATAAAACGCGCCTTGCGTTTGCGGAAACTGCGCTAACTCACCAAGGCTACTCAGGATGTCATACACATCTTTGCGCACGCTCGACAGCGCATCCACTTTGGGTTGCACCCAGGCGCGACCAAACTTCAAGACCTCAGCTGCCAATATTTGCGATGGAATCGGTGCGCAGATTAAGTTTGTATCCTGCACTTTATTCATCGCATCGAATAAGTCAGCAGGAAAGACCACGTAACCTAAACGCCAACTGGCCATACCGTAGTTCTTGGACATCGAAAAGAACGACAGCGTATGCTTTTGCGCGCCAGGCAGCGATGCGGGTGAAAAATGCTTGACGCCTTCATACGTAAAGTATTCGTAGGCTTCATCACTAAAGTGATAGATACCTTTCGCTGCACATAGCGCATTGACCGCAGTGAGCGATTCTTGTGAGTAGACCGCACCGGTAGGGTTGTTTGGGGATACCGTAACAATCGCACGGGTTCTAGGCGTGATTGCAGCGGCTAGCGCCTCTACATCCAAGCTCCAGTCTGCATTCGTCGGCACAGGGACCGGCACACAGCCCACCATCCGGATCGCCATTTCTTGATTGAAATAAAACGGCATCGGCAAAATAAATTCATCGCCTGGGTCGCCTACGGCCATGATACAGTTCAGAAAGGCCATGTTGCTGCCTGCCGTCGCCATCAAAATGGAATCAGACCCGACGACGATATTGTTTTCTGTTGCGAGTTTTGTTTGCAACCCCTCAATCAAATTCGGCATACCAAAGACAGCCTGGTACTTATTAAGATTGATGTCGCCCATCGCCGCAGGCAGTGCAGCAATAGCCTCGGCTGGTGGACCGTAATTCACAACGCCCTGCCCTAAAGAAATCGTTCCCGGGTTGTCCCGCACCAAGGCGGCGATTGCGGGAATGATCGGTGCGTCAACCGCATCCATGCGCGAGGAATGGCGTTTCATCATATAAATCTGGGCTACAAGGGTCAAAGGTCTTAAAATTCTACACTGCGCGCAGGTGCGCTAATGGCATTTTGGCTTCTTAATCTAACTAAAACATCCCAATGAACAACCTCCCCGAAATACACCCCCTTAACGCCCCACCGGAAATCGCTACGATCTACGCCGACATCCGACTGACCTCCGGTTTATCGCTCGTCAATCTGATCTGGCGGCACTTCGCCGCGCTTCCGGGTGTGCTTGACTGGGCCTGGGATGCTGCACGGCCGCTAGTGGCTTCCGAACAAATGGTTGCTGCCCGTCAACGCGTGATGGCAAACATTGCCTTGCCTACTCTCAATCCGCTAACAATCGATGCTTGGCGTGCAATGGGCCTGAGTGACGCCGATCTGAATGATTTTCGCGACTTGATTGCTAACTATGTGCGCGGTAACTGCACCAACCTGATCGCACTAACAGCGCTGAGACTGAAGCTGGATGGTGCTGTAGGTGCCACGCCTGTGTTTGTCCCAGCAGAACCACCAAAGGCTACCGCGCCCCTGCCTCCCATACCCCGCATCGATTCTCTGGATCCGGAGCGTGCACAAGCCATCAAAGCGCTCGCACTGCGGCACGACGGCGCACAAGGGGGGATTATTCCGAGCCTTTATTTAGAACTTGCACGCTGGCCCGCATTAATCGATTACTTTCCGAACGGCTTGGCGCCTTTATACACACCCTCCGCTATGCTGGCAGCAAGCACGTCGGCCTGCCGCGCAGCAGAGGCCGAGGCAATGACGATGTTACCCTCCGTGCCGGCTGCCCCAGCCAATGTGCAAGCCATGCGCCCTGCCTTGGATCACTTCACGCGTTTCATCATCCCTGATCTGACACCGGTGTGTATCGCGGTGGAAAGACTACTGCCGCGCGAGTAAGCATATTTGGCACATTCTTATGCCTCTCCTGGAATACTGGTTTTATAAATTTGATTTTGCACATTTAAAGGTATGGGCTGACTCTCTGCAGCCGGAATCATCACCTCAATGTACGAGGCCCCGTCATACGTATTAGCTTTTTTGATTGCGGCGTCTAGCTCCGCCACCGTGCTCACCCTTGCAGCAAACCAAGTATCGCAACCCATTGCAGCGGGGATCTGTGCATACTTCCACTTTGCTAATTCATCGTAAGAAGGCCCTATTTCGCTGAGCACGTTCTCGACGCCAAAAATATTGTTATTCAACACAAAAATGATCGGCTTAATCCCATAGCGCCCCATCACACCGATTTCATTCGCGGTTAACTGATGAGACCCATCGCCTGTCACCAGAATCGTTCTACCCTTCTTATTGGCCATGCAGACACCCTCTGCTGCCGGCGTCGCCCACCCAATAGAACCCCATAAGGTCTGCGTTTGAAAACCCACCCCGTCAGGCAATAACATGGGGGTGGTATACATAATGCAGGTACCGGTCTCGACAACTAAGACGTCGCCCGACTTCAAGAGGCTTTGTAAGCGAGGATAGAAATTATCTGATGATGTTGGATCGGTAGCTGCACCGACGATAGGCATGACAGGCTGGGAAGACTTGACGGACAAGTTAGGCCTAGCACTCACACGCTTAGTTAAACCTTCCAGCATGTCACCTAAGGTAACACCTGTGAAAATAGTGCTACCCATGCGAACGAACTGATCGCCCAAGACGATCAATTTTGTCGAGGCAATATTGTCAGTCCAAAACGTCGTGTTGAAATCTTCAAACACCACACCACCAATATCCAACACCAGCTCCGCACCTTCAACAGTCGCTTTTAAATCCACTGGGCTGGAACCCATTCCGCTGTAGATGCCCAAGTAGCCTGGATGTGACTCGGACAAAACACCCTTGTCCATCGGCGTGGTGGCAAAAGGGAGCTTGGAGGTATTCAGAAAATTTAGCAAAGCAGTTGTTAACCCGTAATTGGTCACAAACTGCGTGGGCAACGCGATGGTGTTCTTGCTTGCCTGCATTTTGCCGACAACAAAATCAATGGCAGCAGCCAATGCAGCCGGATCGCTATGGGTCCTTTTGATTTGCGATAGCGGCACACCTTTGACTGGCTTGCCGATGACGGGCATTTTCCCCAAATCCATGGGAACCGAAATGTAGGCCGGAGCACTTAAACGCAAGGCCTCGCGAATGACACGCTCCATCTCTTCAATCACGTTGTCGGGCGTCAGATTAGCCGAGACACAACAGGCAGCTTCAGAGGCAGCCTTGAAGTTATTAAATACGCTGTCACCTAAGGTGTGATGCGTAATCAGACCCTGTCTTTGTATTTGCGTGCTCGGTGCACCCACGATATGGAAAACTGGCAAACGCTGTGCCCGGGCGCCCATTACACCATTCAAAGCACTTAGCTCGCCGACTCCATAGGTGGTCGACAAAATCGACACGCCATTGATCCTTGCATAGCCATCCGCCGCATACGCAGCGTTTAACTCATTGGCACAAACAATCCACTGCAGGCGCTCGCACGTCTCAATGGCATCGTCAAAAGGAAACGAATAATCGCCCGGAACCCCAAAGACCCGATCGATGCCTAGATCAGCCAAGCGATTAACAACATACTCTGCAACGGTAACGGGGATTGAAGTCATGAAAATTTCCGATAAATTTATACGCGTTAGGGTATTTTAGAGGGCAAACCGTTAATAAAAATTTTTCTTTGAAGTGCAAAAAAATAAACGACTTAGAAATTTCTTCCCAAGTCGTTTAATACTCGTGTCCCCCCGCTAGTCGAGCTTACGCCTCCAGTTGAGCTGGAATCTTGCCTTGCCGAATCGCCTCAACAAATGCGCGATAGTCAGCGCTGTTTTGCTCGGCATATGCCGAGGCAAACTCCCCGATCGCCTGATCAAAGCTTTTGCTTGTTCCAAGGTAACCAGAAATCATGGCGGCGTCGCCTGAGCGCGCATGCGCGCGAGCCAAGGCATGCCCACACATTTTTACGTAAAGTCGCAGCGTTTCAATATCCCAGTCTTCGATGATCGCGGAAAGCTTAAGGTCACGAAGCTGTCGTATGTAAAAATCGCGCCCATTCAGACCGCGCGTCCACCCTAAAAATACATCCGAAGCGGTTTGAATCAGACGTTGGCCATGCACCACACGTTGCCCTTGGTTAGCATAGGCACTTTTACCAGCGTACGGCTCTAGCACGGACTGTCTTGCTTCTTTGACCTGCAGGAAAAGCGGATCCCTTTCGCCCGCCATAAATAAAGCCACACAACACATCGTCCCCACGCTGCCCACCCCGACAACTTTGAGAGCGAGGTCGCAGTAGCGAAAGCGATTGAAAAGCATACGGACATGTTCTGGCAGAGTTTGACTGTAGGCTTCAATCACGGTCGCATAGTCAGATCTAGCACCGGGCATCAGCAGCTCCGTCGAATGAAAAATCAGCGGAGGTTCGTCCTTGATTTTAGGTGTATCCCCTTCGTGAATAACGAGTTTCGGATACATAATGTCCGGATGTGACTTACGCCGTTCTATTTCAATGCGTTGGGCCAGACGTTTGTGGGCGCGTCTGAGTACTTCTGGGTCGGTCGAACGATTCGTGTAGCGTTGCAAGTCAATTTTGTCATACCAAACATCAAGCGCGCGCATCTGAGCATAGCCAGACATTTTTTCGCGGTATTCACGCACAAGGTCGATAACAAGGCCTTCAGCCTCACTCGTCGTTAGCTCGATGTGCTTGGCGGCGATCACAACGCTTGCTGCGAGTCGTTTGACATCCCACTCAAAAGGCGCAGGCAACGTTTCGTCTAAATCATTGATATCAAAAATAATATTTCTTTCTGGCGTCGCAAATCCACCAAAATTCATGAGGTGCGCATCACCACAGGCTTGGACGTAAAGGCCACTCGCGGGAGTCTGCGCAAGGTCCGACGCCATGATCGCAGCTGCACCTCTGTAAAACGCAAAGGGAGACTGAGCCATGCGCCCGAAGCGGATGGGGACCAGGGACTCAATTCGGCCGACGTTCGAGGCGGAAAGAATCTCGACTGGATCGGGGCGATTTTTTAGGGCATGCCATTGCGCGTGCGCACTGCGAGGCGCTTTGTTGCGCAGGCTCTTGCCCTGAGTCGCTCGAGCCTCTGCACTCAGGTGGGGCAGCGAAGGCACCTTAGCAGTATTGGCAGGCGTGATGTCTGATTTTTTTGGAGAATGTTTTGGCATGTTTTAGCTTCACTGGATTGCATGCAACGACGGATCAACGGGATGGGGATCTAGGGGCGTTTCATCATATTGTAGTAATTGAAAAAGGCCCACATCGCTGTGAGCCTTTGTGTACTGG
>JBILJY010000262.1:0-2706 GCA_044376975.1 Burkholderiaceae bacterium
GGCCAAACCATTGATTCCAATTGCATAGCCCGGATTCGCCGATTTTTGTACTAGAAAAGGAATACCCACGGGGTGATAGATAGAAGCAAAAGCGCCGACTAAGGTCAAAGCGATTGCCATCTGCCAAACCGTCTGCGCGAGCGCTGTTAGCAAGGTGGCCACACCAATGCCAATAAAGAACACAATCATCATTCGACGTCGGCCCCATAAGTCCCCTAGTCGTCCAGACGGAATCGATCCCAAGCCGAAGAGAACAAACGCACCAACCCCGTATGGCATCAGATCTTCCCAGGTCGAGAACCCGAAATCATACGCCATCACACCAACGGCTGCCGCAAAAATGAGCAAGAACATGTGATCGAGCCCATGCCCAATGTTTAGAAGCAGACGTACTGCGAGAGAGTGATCTTTTGCCATCATCTTTACGCTCTGCCAATTATTGAAGCGGTCAGCATGAGCTCTTCTAGCAGTGCCAGCGAGACTACGCCAGAGACCGAGTATGGATCCAGCTCAGGCTTCTCTGAATACTTCAACACGATGGAAGTGTTCAACTTAGCGAGATTGACTTGCCCCATTGTCCAGCCACCGAAACGACGCTCAGTGATTTCCTCGTAGTGCAGCAGGGCAACATCTTTATGACGTTGATCGCGTACGATGTACCCGTACAGCTCGTTGACCTGATGGCGTCCGCCCTCAATCGCCTGCAAGTAGATTCCGCCCCCATAGCAAAGGATGCCTGTGATGCCGTTGCTTAGATTGTGCTCACGCGCGGAATCTAAAATGGATTGTATCGCTTTAGTATCTTCGGGGTTTACTGCCCGACTCACATACAACAAACGTACCAGCATGATTAGCTCTCTTTAGGCATTAACGACAAGAATTCTCGACGCAAATTCGCGTCTTTCAAAAAGGCACCGCGCATCACTGAATTAATCATTCGGCTATCCGGATCTTTCACACCGCGCCAAGACATGCAGTAATGCGTTGCATTCATTACAACAGCTAGTCCATCAGGCTGTGTCTTTTCTTGTATCAAATCAGCGAGCTGGACCACAGCCTCTTCCTGAATCTGAGGACGGCTCATGATCCACTCTGCCAGCCGTGCATATTTGGATAAGCCAATCACGTTGGTATGTTCATTTGGCATCACACCAATCCAGACTTTACCGATCACTGGGCAAAAATGATGGCTACAGGCGCTGCGCACAGTAATCGGGCCAACAATCATCAACTCGCTAAGGTGCTCAGCATTTGGGAACTCAGTGATTTTGGGCTGAGCGGCATACCGCCCACCAAACACTTCTTGTAAATACATTTTGGCGACACGTCGTGCAGTATCGTTTGTGTTGTGATCTGACACCGTATCGATGACGAGGCTCTCTAGCACGCCTTTCATTTTCTGCTCGACTTCATCAAGCAACTGACCAAGTTCACCCGGTTCGATGTATTGCGAAATATTGTCGTTGGCATGAAATCGCTTGCGCGCCTCTTTAAGGCGGTTGCGAATAACCACCGAAATCGGCGTGCCTTTGTCCTGATCGTTCGAGTTCATGTGCTAGGTTCTTTAAACAATACTTTCGGAAATTTTCAATACTAAAGTGCGCTATCTGAATCTGCGTTGCATGCTGGGACGTATCTTTAAAAATCCGACATACAGCCGCTCCAAACACCAAAGTGTAGGTTTATTCGAACAAAGCCTTCCAAGCCAGCGCCACTCTGGCAGCTCAAGCCAAAGCTTAACAAAAGCCAGGGCTCCACTACACAAATTATCTTGTCGGTCTCTGACATGAAACCTCGCCATCGCCAACTGGCAGGTTAAGCCCTCTCCTAAACATGCCTGCTCTGCTGAACTAACGTCTGTCCATTCAATATTTGCGGCACCTCTAGATCGTTGATAGACCGCTATCTCTTTGCGGCAAAGAGGGCATGAGCCATCGTAGTAGACAGTCACTAGAGCCATTTTTGCATAAACAAGGCCTGCCCCGTCAACGCACTCAATTCGTACTGTGCAAAGCCGAACCGAGCGTACGAAGCTTGTGCACCCTGATTGCCACTTAAGACTTCCAAGGTCAACTTGCAACAACCTTGCTTGCGCGCATAGGTCTCTAACGCACCAAGCAGTGCTTGACCTACGCCTTGCCCTCTAAAACTCGGGATAACCGCGATATCGTGCACATTCATCAGTGGACGCGCCTTGAAGGTGGAATAACCCGGCATCGCGTTGAGCAGTCCGACCGGACGTCCATCGCTGTAAGCTAACCAACTCTTTGCACCCGGAAACTTCGCCAAGTCATCACATAGTCGCGCTTTGACTTCAGGACTCAACTCGTCCCCACCGCCCATAGGATCCCTCGCGTACATATCAAGGATGGTCAACAAATCCGCACGGTCAGTAGGGTTAAGGTAATCGACGGTTCGAACTGAAATGCTGCACTGCATAAATACCTCCCTTCATGTGCGTAAAGAACAACAAGCGCTAGCCACTACAGCGATGGTATAACAACCCGTGCTTCAAAACCTCACAAACCACATTGAAGTTCCGAAAAGGTAATGCATGTCTGAGACCCTACCCCTAGCAGGGATACGCGTTGTTGAGTTCACCCACATGGTGATGGGCCCAACCTGCGGCATGATTTTGGCCGACCTAGGCGCCGAGGTCATCAAAGTCGAACCCCTGGCCGGGGACAACACCCGCAGGCTACTGGG
>JBILJY010000263.1:0-2689 GCA_044376975.1 Burkholderiaceae bacterium
ATCTGTTCGCGATACAGAGCAGCTCGTAGCGCGCGCGGATAGCGGGACCTCAACAAAAGCAACACGTGCTAAACCTGTATCGCGTGATGTGGCAAGACTTGAAGAAGCGCTGTCTGATCAACTTGGAACAAAAGTGAGCCTAAAGATCATGGGTAAGGAGCGCGGTCAATTGATTATTGACTTTCATGGTTGGGACCACTGCTCTTCCATCATTGAAAAAATGCATCTCAAAGAAGATCTTGAAAGCTAATCGGAAACAAACATCATGACATCCCCACAAGTAGTTGCGGTATCACCAAAGACGTTGAAAGCCTGGGTACATGACGGTCAGGAAATAGCTTTGCTAGATGTTCGTGAGCATGGTCAATATGGTGAAGAACACTTGTTCTATGTGGTGTCAACACCGTACAGCAAGCTTGAAGCAGAGGTTGATCGCCTGGTCGGACGCAAAGATGTTCGTATAGTTTTAGTCGGTGATGATACGGGCGAACTCGCGCGAAAGGCGTGCAAGCGTTTGGCAGACCATGGATATACCAACCTGCACTATTTGGATGGTGGCATGGGTGCCTGGAAGGCGGCAGGATTTGAGGTGTTTGCAGGCGTCAACTTACCGAGCAAGGCGTTTGGTGAGTTGGCAGAACATGCCTTTGAAACGCCACGGATCACGGCGCAAGAGTTGAATGAGAAGATTAAAAATAAAGAAGACATGGTCATTCTTGATGGAAGGCCCTATACGGAATACCGCAAGATGAGTATTCCTACCGCGATCTGTTGTCCGAACGGTGAGTTACCTTTACGTATAGACGATATCGTGACGAGCCCTGAAACCACGATCGTGATTAACTGTGCTGGTCGTACGCGCAGCATTATTGGGGCTCAGACGCTCATTAATCTTGGAGTAAAAAACAAAGTACTCGCTCTTGAAAATGGGACACAAGGGTGGTATCTGGCCGATTTTGTGCTTGATCATGGCGCAGCAAAAAGACACCCGCTGGCTGTCGACCCTGCAGCGGTAAAGCAACGTCAAGCTAGAGCGCGTGCTCTTGCACAAAAACATCATGTGCCATTTGTGGCGGGCACTCAAGTTCAACAGTGGTTAACAGAAAAAAATCGTACGACGTTCTTATGTGACGTACGAACGCCTGAAGAATTTGCACAAGGCAGTATTCCAGGGGCTCAGCACACACCTGGTGGACAGCTCGTTCAAGCCACAGACCAATATGTTGGTGTGCGCGGCGCCCGATTAGTGTTGTTTGATAATGACGGTGCCCGAGCACCTGCGATGGCTTCTTGGTTGGCCATGTTGGGTTGGGACGTTGCCGTTTGCGAAGACGCCTTACAGTACAAGTGGGGTTCTGTTACGAAAGCGAATCAGTCCCTGACACCCGGGCTGGAACAACTCCTCCCAGCAGAACTTAAAGCGTCGCTCGACAAAGGCGCGCTTTTATTAGATTTGCGCGTCAGCACCAAGTATCGCGAAGGCCACGTGCGTGGTGCGCAGTGGGCAACCAGACCAACGCTGGCAATGCGCGCAGGAATGAAAGGCAAGCCAGTGATTCTCTTCGTCGATGACGCAGTGGTTGCAGAATTAGCCGCACTGGACTTAGCCGAGCTTGGGGCGAGCAAGGTACAAGTTTGTTTAGCGACCAAAGAGCAATGCGTATCGGCAGGCTTAGATTGGATTGCTACTGCAAGTGAGCCCACCGATGGCCAAAGCATCGATTATCTGTTCTTTGTGCATGACCGCCATGACGGCAACAAAGCGGCTGCGCGGCAATATTTGGCTTGGGAAATGAATTTGTTGGCGCAAATTGATGAGCAGGAGCGAAGAGGCTTTAAGCTCCCACACTAAGACAAACCGCCATAGCTCAAAAATACTTGGTGCCAATGCGGCCTGGCGAGTTGGCCTCACTAACTGCCTTCGATAGTTGCTACAACCTCCCGACTTTCTTGACAATTCGGAAAAGTTCCATCATAATCGTCGGTTCTCTTGTGGAGAGGTGCCCGAGTGGTTAAAGGGGGCAGACTGTAAATCTGTTGGCCTTGCGCCTACGTTGGTTCGAATCCAACCTTCTCCACCAAAGAGGCGAACGCTTAGACGTACGCAAGCTCGAGACGGGCGGGTGTAGCTCAATGGTAGAGCAGAAGCCTTCCAAGCTTACGACGAGGGTTCGATTCCCTTCACCCGCTCCAGTGGCTCGTGCAGGTTGTGCCTAGTAAAAAAGCAATCGCAGTAACGAGATTAGCAGTGCAAAGTAGATGTGCAGTAAGTGGTTCATATAGATTTTAGGTTCGTGGGGCCCAGCCCGGCGAGCGCGCCCATGTGGCTCAGTGGTAGAGCACTCCCTTGGTAAGGGAGAGGTCACGCGTTCGATCCGCGTCATGGGCACCAGTAGAAAGCAGTTTGTACTAAACACAGGTTATTTATTTTTCATTCGCTTTAATTCCGGTCAGGAGTCAGCCATGGCAAAAGGTAAATTCGAACGCACCAAACCACACGTAAACGTTGGCACAATTGGCCACGTTGACCACGGCAAAACGACGCTGACCGCAGCGATCACGACGGTGTTGTCCAAGAAGTTTGGCGGCGAAGCGAAAGCGTACGCGCAGATCGACGCGGCGCCTGAAGAGCGTGCGCGCGGTATCACGATTAACACCGCACACGTTGAGTACGAGACCGCGAACCGTC
>JBILJY010000092.1:0-9673 GCA_044376975.1 Burkholderiaceae bacterium
CACCGGGCAAGCTGTTTTGTCTGTGATTGGCGTTATTCAAACAATTCCGTCGCTGGCACTGCTAGCATTTTTGATTTCATTATTCGGTCTCATCGGGACGATTCCCGCGATCGTGGCGTTGTTCTTGTATGCATTGCTACCGATCGTACAAAGTACCCATGCAGGGTTCAGTGAAATCTCGTCTTCAATGCGACAAGCGGCCACGGCGCTTGGTCTGGGATTTCGACTCCGGCTCTTGTTGATTGAGCTTCCGCTTGCAGGAACGATGATCTTGAGCGGTATTAAAGTCGCAGCCGTCACAAGCGTCGGCACAGCGACGATCGCAGCCTTTGTGGGAGCAGGGGGCTTTGGGGAGCGTATCGCACAGGGCTTAGCGCTCAATAACACGTCGTGCTACTTGCTGGCGCGATCCCGTCGGCGGCCCTTGCGCTGCTGATACAGGGTGGTTTTTATATCTTTGAACGCAGGCTGGCCAACCGCAGGCGTTAAGTGCTCTGTATCAGGTCTTGTTGCGATGCTTGAGTATCTAGGCAACATGCCTTGCAATATAAAACACTCCAGCAAAGCTTACTCCGAGTACGGTGGTCATCCAGCCAATCATTCTCCAGGTGCAGTTGTTGATTTCTTTATGAATGGTGGCGGTCAGTTTTAGCTCTAAGTTTTTTAGGTCTTCTTTTGTGGCTAAGGTAGGCAAAACTGTGTCAAAGCGTGTTTCAAGTGCGGTCATGCGGTTTTCCAAAAGAGAATCCTAAGAAGCGACGTCAACCAAGATACTAGCTTGCCGTCGTACGTTTGAGAAAAGTATCGCCGAAAACTAGCTATTCGTATTAGTCCCGTTACACTTATTAACATCATCAGTACATTTAGCTCTAGCTCTTTTTGGGAATCATTTGATGACGAATACTGTTGGCGTAATTGGTCTGGGTAACATGGGGCGTGGTATGGCGCTATCGCTCAAGCGTGGCGGTTTCTCTGTCATTGGTACAGATGCGCTTGCTTCAACGCGCGACGCGCTTGCAAAAGAAGGTATCGAGGTCAGGCAGACAATCGGTGAGGTGATCGCCGCGTGTGATTTGGTGATCCTTTCCCTGCCTACCGCTGCGATTGTTGAAGACGTCGTCGCGGGTGCCGATGGAATCCTCGCGCATGCACGTAAAGGGGTATTGGTGATTGATACCTCGACTTCGCATCCGGACACGACGCGTCGTTTGGCAGTCAAGCTCGAGGCGGCGGGAATGAGAATGCTGGACGCCCCAGTGAGTGGTGGCCCCAAGGGTGCGATCACAGGCACGATGGCCATGGTGATTGGGGGGGATGCTGCAGATTTGGCTAGGGCAGAGCCGGTGTTGGCTGCGATGACCAGCAAGCGTGTGCACGTTGGTGCAATTGGTGCGGGACACGTCGCAAAAATTGCGAATAACTTATTTGCTGCCGCGCATTTGCTGGTTGCAGGCGAGGTCACCCGGATGGCCGAGAAGGCGGGCGTGCCCACGGATCAATTGCTTCAGGGAATTAATGCGGGATCGGGGCGCAGTTTCATTACTGAGCATAGTTATCCTACCTGGATCATGAATGGCAAATTTGACTCTGGCTTCACAATGAAGCTGATGCGCAAAGACGTGCGCTTGTCGCAAGAGCTGATTGGCGCGCTGGGTGTGGATTTGCCGCTTTCTGCAAAAGTGGCGGAGCTCTGGGCAAAGAGCGCAGACTCCATTGCAGATGATGAAGATTTCAACAGAATCGTTGAGCTAGGTACACGTTGACCTAAGTTCTCCCAGTGCCCATTAATCTTATGCATGTATTAGGTGAGTCATGAGTCTGATCCAAACTGAAAAACTATTAGCTGCTTATAAAACCTTCTTTGCAGAGGGGCTGGTTGGCTCTTATGTAAATGGCGCGATGCTTCCAGGTGAAGCCGAACCCATTAAGCTCATTAATCCTGCAACCGGTGACATGTTCTTGCAATATCAGGATGCAGGGGCAGGGGTGGCTAAACAAGCGGTTGCGGCAGCAGTCAGTGGACAAAAAATATGGGCGGCCCTAAGCCATGCCGAGCGTGGTCGCTTGATGCAGGAGGCGGGAAGACTACTGCGCGCAAATATAGAAGCGCTTGCGCAGCTAGAGTCTATCTCTGCAGGTAAGCCCATCAGAGACTGTCGCGGCGAGGCGCTGCGGGTTGCTGAAATGTTTGAATACTACGGTGGATGGACAGATAAACTGTATGGCAATGTCATTCCGGTTCCGAGTGGACATGTGAACTACACCCGACGCGAACCCTTTGGTGTCATTCTGCAAATCACACCATGGAATGCTCCGTTAAACACCTGTGGCTGGCAAATTGCGCCGGCGATTTGTATGGGTAATGCCGTGGTGCTCAAGCCCTCTGAGCTGACACCCTTGAGTTCTCTTGTGGTTGCGAAGTTGATTGAGCAGGCCGGTATTCCCAAAGGTGTGGTGAATGTGTTGGCCGGGTACGGTCACACGACAGGGCAGGCTGCCTTAAGCCACAAAGCGATCAAGAAAGTTGTGTTTGTAGGCTCGCCTGCGACAGGTGGAAAGATTGCTGCTGCGGCGGCTGTGCGCGGCATTCCTTGCTTGTTAGAGTTAGGCGGCAAGTCGGCCAACATCGTCTTTGAAGATGCAGACTTAGATCGCGCCTGTATTGGTGCACAAGCAGCCATCTTCGGTAACGCCGGACAAAGTTGTGTGGCAGGGTCGCGGTTACTGGTTCAGCGCAGCATCTACGACAAGTTCGTCAAGATGGTGGCCGATGGCGCCAGCAAGTTGCGCGTGGGTGAGCCGACTGCAGCAGAAACCGAAGTGGGTCCCATTCAGAATGCGACGCAATTCAAGCATGTCATGAATATGATTGAGATAGGTGTGCGTGAGGGAGCCGAGGTTGTCAGTACGTCTGCTTTGTCGGGAACAAACAGTGTTGGTTATTTTGTACGACCGACTGTTCTTAAAAATGTGACGAATGAGATGGCGGTTGCACGCACTGAAATTTTTGGTCCCGTTGTTGTTGCGATTCCTTTTGACAACGAGGAAGACG
Source organism: Burkholderiaceae bacterium (assembly GCA_044376975.1). Taxonomy (GTDB): domain Bacteria; phylum Pseudomonadota; class Gammaproteobacteria; order Burkholderiales; family Burkholderiaceae_B; genus Zwartia. The sequence goes on from JBILJY010000092.1 coordinate 3,053, forward strand.
CAATCCGGATCGCGAACGATAGCGACTTTGGGTTGGCGGGTGCTGTCTGGACGAAGGATATGGGCCGAGCCTTTCGCGTTGCTGCGCAAGTCAAGGCCGGTACGTTCTGGATCAACATGTACAAGGTGATCAACGTGGCGTCACCCTTTGGTGGCTTTGACGCTAGCGGTTATGGGCGTTCAAGTGGCGTGGAGGCCTTGCACGAGTACACGCAGGTTAAGAGTGTTTGGGTTGAGACAGCGGCCCAACCGAATCAGCCTTTTGGCTATGCGCCTTCAATCGATTAAGACTGGTTTTTGCCTCCACACAGGAGTATTGTTTGAGCGTTGCAATGAGCAGTGTTATTTTCTAAACATGTAGATTCTTGAACTAAGACAACTTTATATATATCGGAGTTTGGCCATGATTCGTCGTCTCTTATCAATATGCTGTATCGCGGTGGTCGCATTAGTAAGTACGCCCGTAACGTCTTTTGCGAATCCGGCGTGGCCCACGGCACCGATCCATATCGTTGTTCCGTTTCCACCAGGCGGTAGTAATGATGTCATCGCTAGGCGTTTGGCAGATCGCCTGAGCAAAGCGTTTGGTCAGACCGTTGTGATTGAAAATAAAGGTGGCGGAGCAGGAACAATCGGTTCGCAAGCGGTAGCGATCTCAAAACCGGATGGATACACCTTCCTGTTTATTTCAAGCTCAATCTCTACTTCGGCTGCGGTGCAAAAAACGCCCTATGATCCGCCCAAAGCATTTATGGGTGTCGCGCAAGTGGCACGTTCACCCTTTGTCGTCCTGACGAGTAAGGATTTTCCTGCCAAAGATATCAAAGGGTTGATCGCTTATGCGAAGGCCAATCCCAGCAAAATTAACTTTGGCAGCGCAGGCTTAGGTGACAGCACGCAAATGGCGACTGAGCTCTTTAACGAAACCTTTGATATCAAAATGACTGCCGTCCCTTACAAAGGGATATCACCGGCTCAGCTCGATTTGGTGGCGGGGCGCCTTGACATGATCATCACCACAATCGCATCGATCAAGGGTAACGCTGCAGACAGTCTTCCAAAGCTTGCTTTCACAGGAGCAAAACGTGAGCCGGACTATCCAAGCATTCCAACGGTAATGGAGGCGACAGGTACTCAGTTTGACGTAGATGTGTGGTGGGGGCTGTTTGCGCCCGCTGGTATTCCACCTGCGATCTTACAAAAGATGAATGCCGAAGTGAATAAGATCGTTAAGGCTCCAGATTTTGCAGAATTTCTAAAGACAGTTGGCGCCTCTCCGGCCACCGGTACGCCTGAGTCCTTTCAGCAGCTGATGGTGAAAGACTTAGCTCGTTGGCGTGCGATTGCGAAACGCGCTGGCGTTCAATAGTTAGGCGTTGTGGCTGAACGATCATCGATTGAATAATGATAGGAGACACTAAATGAGTGATCGTGCGCGTCAGGCCGACATTGATGCCATACAAGTAGCGTTGCAGCAAACCAGTGAACTCTTGCATGGAATTGTTTCTCGCTCTGACATCAAGCAGATTTCTGCGGAAGTTTTGCGGCTGAATGAGGCAGTGCGGCGCGGTGCCGCAGGCCGCATTCAAAGCGGAGATCATCCGCAAGACTTTGCCATGATGCTCTTGGCTGAGGCAGATGCTACGAATCGGATGAGTTGAATATGACGCAATTAACGTTAAATCAGCCGTCGGACATTTTAGAGGCTTCAATCACTGATGTTGGCGCGCGCTTAAGACGCAAGGAGTTTAGTTCCGAAGAGCTCACGCGACGCGCACTGGACCGTGCTGTACAGACGCAACCAACGCTCAACACGTTCATCGATATTTGGGCAGACAGCGCGATTGCGCAGGCAAAACAGCTCGACCTTGAGGCTGCCTCAGGGAAATGGCGCGGGCCGCTACATGGCATTCCTCTTGCGCATAAAGACTGCTTTGAGCGCCAGGGTCTGCCAATGACCGTAGGTTCCAAGGTCACGGGCACGGATCTTGGTCGAACGACTGCCTCTGCCTTGCAAAGGCTCAACCAAGCCGGCGCAGTGGACTTGGGTCCGCTCAACATGAACGAGATGGTTGCTGGGCCGACTGGGCAGAACCCACACTTTGGCGATTGCCGTAACAGTTGGGACCCAGACCGCATTTCTGGTGGGTCTTCAAGCGGTTCTGGTGTGGCGGTAGGTGCTGGTGTGGTCTATGGTGCGCTTGCCTCTGATACCGGGGGATCAACGCGGTTGCCGGCGTCGATGAATGGGCTGTTTGGAATGAAGGGGACGTACGGACGTGTTTCTCGTGCCGGTTGCTTCCCTCGGGCATTCTCATTGGATTGCGTGGGGCCGATCGCTCGCTCCGCTCAAGATTGTGCGATCTTGCTCCAGGTTTTAGCAGGTTGGGATCCGTTGGATGCCTCTAGCATTGATGCGCCAGTACCTGACTACACCTCTATCATTGAAAGCGCAGGTCAGGGAAGTCGTTGGGGAGTCTTGGAAGGTATCGCTCCCTACCATCCAGACATTAATCGCGCTTTTGAGTCGTTCATTGAGATCGCTCAACAACGATTTGGACAGATCGATCGCGTTCGTTCTGATCAAATTGCAACTTGTTATGCGATGGCCGATATTTTTTCTAAAGTTGAAGCGGCGACTTTGCATGGCCAGTGGATGCGAGAGAGGCGTGACCTCTACTCGCAAGCGGTATTTTCCAGGACTGAGCCTGGTCTGCATGTCCCTGCTGTACGCTACCTGGAAGCGCTTCAGATGCGTGCAAAAATACTGCATGAGTTTCTGCATGGCACGATGCGAGATTTAGATCTCCTTGTGTGCCCGACCATGCCGATACCGGTTCCAACCCATGAGGAAGCCGATGTTGAGACGCCTGGTCGAGTGTTTGGTGTAGTGACTGCGTTAACGCCACTCGTTCGTCCATTTAATTATCTAGGGCTGCCTTCGCTCACCATGCCAATTGGAGTCGATAGCGCGGGAATGCCTATTGGTGCTCAATTGGTCGGCCGACCTTTTGCAGAGGCTCGTTTACTGTCTGTCGCTCATCAATTATCGGCGGATATCGGCTGGGATCGATTGGCTAACATGCAAAGAGCGCAAGCATTAAAGGAAAAAAGATAATGAGTACGCTTTGGGAAAAGTTTTTAACTGAAGAGGACAGAGCAGTACTTGCTCGCGGCAAATTTGGTCGCCGTATGGGGTTCGGGCAACGACCGGCTGTTTTGGTGATCGATGCACAGCGCTATATGGTTGGTGCAGTCGAAGATGAGAAAAGTTGGCCATCTAGCTGTGGTGAAGTGGGACGTGAATCGATGCGTTATATCGCGCAAATTGTTCAGACTGCCCAGCAAGTAGAAGTGCCGTGTATTTTTACGCGCTTTGAAATCGACCCCTCCGGCGCTGATATGGGAGTCTATCGACGCAAGAGAGATTTATTGCAATCAGAAAAATGGTGTCTAGCTGGCACGTTGGGTGCTGAGCTCTCCCCACTTCTTGTGCCGGCAGAACGAGACCTCGTTTTTGTAAAAAAGAAACCGAGTGGTTTTCATGGGACACCACTTTTAGGTTATCTCATTGATCGTGGCATTGATACGGTCATCGTCGTGGGTGGGGCAACCAGTAATTGTGTCCGAGCAACTGTGTTTGATTGCGCGTCGTTTAACTATCGTGCCATCGTGCCGCAAGAGGCTGTATTTGATCGCATTCCAATCTCACATGCGATTTCCCTTTTTGATATGGATCGTCAGTTCGCCGATGTTTTGCCCGCTACTGAGGTAATGGACTATTTGTCAGCTTGCCGTGGTGGACGATTTGACTCGACCGTTGCGCCTAAATGATGCGAAGTAAACTGTTTGTGCCCGCGTCGCGGCCAGAACTTTTTGCGAAAGCGCTGTCCTCGGCGGCTGATGCGATCTCCTTCGATTTAGAAGACGCGGTGGAGGAAGGGCAAAAAGGCTTTGCGCGACAAGCGCTGTTTGATTTCTTTGAAACAAATCAGACGCAGAACACCAAAGCAATTGTCGTCAGAATTAATGCAATAGATACGACGCATTACGCTGCGGATCTCGAGGTAGTCGTCTCGTCTGCGGTTCAGATCATTAACTTACCAATGGTTGAGTCAGCTACCGCTGTTCGCGATCTCAGTGCGCGTATCGGCAAACTGGAGACGGATAGACGTCTGACGCGTCCAATTGGGATACTTGTCAATATCGAATCACCCAAGGGGCTGCGTCAAGCGGCAGAATTAGCACTGGCGGATCCTCGCATAGTGGGCCTGCAAATCGGCTTTGGAGACTTGTTTGGACCCTATGGGATCGTGTCAGGCGAGCCCTCTGCAACGCAAGTCGTGAGAGTGTTGGTCAAAATGGCTGCCGCTGAAGCGGGCATAGAGGCTTATGACGGCGCCTATGTGGATATCGCGAATCCTGACGGGTTTACGCTTGATGCTCAGGCCGCCTATCGCTTAGGATTTACAGGCAAGAGTTGTATTCATCCGTCTCAAGTAGGTCTGGCCAATGCGGTATTTAGGCCCTCAGAGCAGCAAATTCAGCAGGCACTGAGGGTCGTTCAGGCTGCCAAAGAAAATCTTGCCAGAGGCGTTGGTGCTTTCGTCGTGGATGGACAGCTCGTTGACGGCCCGCTGATTACACGGGCCGAACGAACTGTTGCTTTAGCGCGCCTTGCTGGCTTGATTTGACGGTAGCGAACCGTCTCTATCCTGCGGTCGCGCCCGTTGAGCGCACGACATCACCCCACATCTTGATCTCGGCGGCAACAAAAGCTCTGAATTGTTCAGGAGTGCTGGATTGAACAATCGCTGCTTGTGCTGCAAAAGTCTCCTGCACGTCTTTCATTGCGGCAATCTTCGCGCAGGCAGCTGAAAGTTTGTCTACGATTTCTCGTGGCGTCTTTGCTGGAGCAAACAAGCCATTCCAAGACGTAATATCAAAATTTGGAACGCCTGCTTCGGCCATGGTTGGAACATCGGGCATCAGTGCTAAGCGCTTAGGCGCAGCGACTGCCAAGGCTCTGAGCTGTCCTGACTGAACACTTGGAATAGCGGATAAAGCCGTTTTGAAACCAAAGTCTGTCACTCCGCCTATTGTGTCTGTCAGCGCAGGCGCTGCTCCCTTGTACGCGATGTGAGCGATGTCAAGCCCGAACCGCTGCTTGAACATTTCACCTGCGAGATGGGGGGTCGTACCCACACCTGAAGAGGCGTAGTTCATTTTGCCGGGACGTTGCTTTGCGTATTGGATAAGTTCCTGCACAGTTTTGACGGGTAGCTTAGAAGACGAGACGAGAAGAGCGGGTGCGCTCGAAATATTAGATATGGTTTCGAAGTCTTTGAGTAGGTCATAGCCAGGATTTTTAAAGAGCGACATATTGATGGCATTTGCGACCGTGCCTAAAAAAAGCGTGTAACCGTCAGCGGGAGACTTGGCCGCAAGTTCTGTCCCAATGTTTGAGCCGCCGCCTGGTTTGTTATCAATCACGATCCGTTGGCCGATAATTTCCATTAGCTTCGCTGATATGATTCGCGCGGTGACATCTGTCGATCCACCCGGACCAAAAGCGACGATCAATTTAATTGTTTGTGATGGCCATTTAGAGGCGGAACTCTGCGCCAGAGCCGGCACGCTAACGACTGCACCTAGCGCTAATCCACCTTCGATAAATTTTCTGCGATCCATAATATCTCCTCGAGTAATTGGGTTTGCTTTAGTAATTGAGAGGTCTGAATAAATATCTTGTTGAGATGCCGTCGATCAGTACTGATCGAACATGCGTTGTATTTCTGTCGAGTCTGTTGTTTTACTTAATGCTAACGCTAACAGAATTCTGGCCTTTTGAGGGTTTAAATTATCGGCCCTTAGGAATCCAGCTTGAACTATTTTGCTTGGGCCGAACGTTCGACCAGAGCCGGCGCGCGAAGACATGACAACCTTGATCCCTGCTGCGACTGCCTCTTTCATTGCAATATTTTCTTCCGGTGACATCAGGCCGGGAGCAAAGGCCGCTCCAATGATACCCTTGGCCCCTCCTTGAATAAAGGCCCGCGTCGCCATGCCGTCGCTACCGGCGTAGTGGTAGGCGATCTCTACGCGTGGAAGTGCATCAAGAGTACGGATGTCAAACTCTGTATCGGGGTTATGACGCCTAAGAGATTTTCTGTAGAACACAACACGATCTCCGTCGGCATGACCTAGAACGCCGAAGTCGGGAGACCTAAAGGTTTGCAGTCGTGCGGTCGATGTTTTACTTACTTCGCGCGCAGCATGTATTTCGTCGTTCAAACAGACCAAGACGCCCAAGCCACGTGCCTCGGGTGTTGCAGCAATTCGAACAGCGTTAAATATGTTTAAGCCAGCATCCGATGAAAGTGCGCTCGCCGGACGTTGTGCGCCAGTGATCACAACGGGGAGGTCGGTCTTGAGGGTTAGGCTCAACGCATAGGCAGTCTCTTCTATTGTTGCGGTGCCATGCAGGATCACAATGCCTTGTAGGTTGGGTGTGCTGACCAGAAGCTGATCAATCATTAAGGCTAGTTTTTTCCAGTGCGGAAAAGATACTGCAGTCGAGGGAAGCGTATCAAACTGAACGGGTATGACGTTAGCAATCGTT
>JBILJY010000093.1:0-9633 GCA_044376975.1 Burkholderiaceae bacterium
GTAGCGACGTTTTGAGCATAAACAGGTGCTGCCAAGGCTAGAGCGGCAGCAAACATAACGAGACGTTTCATGTATTTCCTTTGGAAGGCGCCCGAGTCGATAACGCCAGAGCGTGAATCGGGTGGGGGATTAAATCGCGCACGAGATCATACACTAGCCGATGTTGCGCAACCATCGGCTTGTTGTCAAAGCATTGCGCCACGATAGTGGCGCTGAAATGGCTTGCCCCCCCTGGGTTGCCAGCGTGACCGGCATGCAGATGGGAGTCGTCCTGAATATCCAACTCAAGGGCATTTAAGGCGCTGAGTCGTTCACGCAGTAGGGTGAGATGGGGATTTGTCATATTTTTGGGTCATTCGCAGCTGTGGACTTGTTGGGGCTGTCTTCAGTCGGTTGTTCGAGGTGCTTGCCCAACCAGACCGATTGCCCGATCACAAACACGATGAGCAAGGCCATCAGGCCAAAAACCTTGAAATTTACCCACTGTTCCTCAGTAAACCAGCCAGAGAAGGCCACAAAAAGATTCAGACCGCCTGCGGCGATAAAAAAGAGCGCCCAAGCCATGTTCAGGCGTGTCCAGGCAATATCGGGCATGGCGATTTTTTCGCCCAGCAGTTTTTGCATTAGATTGCGCCCGGTCAGCCACTTACTGCCAAGTAACACCCCGCCAAACAGCCAGTACAAAGCGGTTGGCTTCCATTTGATGAAGGCTTCGTTCTGAAGCCAGAGGGTTGCGCCACCAAAAACCACAATAATAGAAAGGTTAACCCAGTGCATGGTTTCAACGGGGTGACCACGCAGCTTGATCCAGAGAATTTGTAGGAGGGCGGCAGCCATGGCGACACCGGTGGCGACGTAGATCCCTGCAAATTTGTACGCCGCAAAAAATAGAATAAGCGGGAAGAGGTCAAAAAGGAATTTTTTCATGGCTTGATCGCCTCAAAAGTTAGCGAGAGCGAGTTAATGCAGTAACGCAAACCTGTTGGGGGAGGTCCATCGGGGAAGACGTGGCCTAAATGACTGTCGCACACATTGCACATGACTTCAGTGCGGATCATGCCGTGCGACATGTCGGTCTCTTCTTTGACGTTTGCGGGGTCTAGCGGCTCGAAATAGCTGGGCCAGCCACAACCCGCGTCGAACTTGGTGTCAGAGGCAAACAAGGCGGTGCCACAGCCCACGCAGCGATAAATCCCGTAGGCAGTGTGGTCCCAGAACTCACCGGTAAAGGGGCGTTCAGTGCCTTTTTGGCGCGCGACATAGAATTGTTCGGCGGAAAGCTGTGCTTTCCACTCAGCCTCGGATTTTGCGATTTTTTTCATACTTGAGTTTTGAGTGCGGATTCTTAAAAAAGTTCTCGGGCATAATCGTTGCTATGTTAATCGAGTTTAAAAATGTCTCGGTCGAGCGCGATGGTCGTTCCGTATTGCGCCGCGTTCATTTGAGCCTGACACAGCGCCGGATAGGCGTTTTGGGGCCTAATGGGTCGGGGAAAAGTACGTTTATTCGGCTGTTGAATGGGTTGCTCCTGCCCCAAGAGGGACAGGTGTTGGTTCAAGGCTTGGATACGCGTAAAGAGGTTTCCCGTATTCGTAGCAAAATCGGGTTTGTATTTCAGAACCCAGATAATCAAATCGTATTTCCCGTGGTCTCGGAAGACATCGATTTTGGTTTAAAGCGGCGCGAACCAAACCCCACGGTGCGCGCTGACTTGGCCCGGCAAGCACTTGAGCAGGTGGGCGTACCTCATCTCGCCGAGCGGCTGGTGCATACGCTTTCTGGCGGCGAAAGACAGCTCGTCGCGTTAGCGGCTGTTTTGGCAGTGCAACCAGAGATTCTTGTCTTTGATGAGCCGACGACACAGCTTGATCTAAGTTTGCGCAATCGCTTTGAACAACTCTTGCAAGGCCTGCCACAGCCCGCCATTGTGGTGAGCCATGACCTTGAGCTGTTGCGTGGAATGGAACGTGTCCTTGTCCTGCGAGATGGGCTAGTGGTATTGGATGCCCCGCCTAACGATGCGATCGCGTGGTATGTGGAACACTGTGCCTGATGGGTTCCTTATTTTTACCCGGAGATAGTTGGCTGCACCGCTTGCCCGGTGGGCTCAAGCTCGGCTTGTTGGCCATGCTGGGCGGCGCGCTCATGTGGGTGCACGATTGGCGCCTATTGATGTTAGCGCTTGCGGTAGTGTCGACCTTACTTTGGCAGACGGGGTTATCGGTTGCGATGCTTTGGTCGCGTGTGCGAGGTTTATTCTGGTTGCTTCTGGCACTGATGCTCTACACCTTGGTGGTGCAGTCCGCTGGGCATGCTATTGCGCTGGGCTTGCGTGTGACGACCCTCCTGCTGGCTGCACTGGTTGTCTCAGTCAGCACCTCGATCTCACAGCTGATGGCTGTGGTGCTCTGGTTATTACAGCCGCTCGAACGTTTAGGCTGGGTAGATACGCAGCGGGTTGCACTCGCCTTTGGCCTGACGCTGCGCTTGATCCCCGAGTTGTCCTTACAATGGCACGACATACGCGAAGCTCAGGCCGCTCGGGGCTTGTCAGCGAATCCTCTCACCATGGCTGTACCCATGCTATTGAGAACTATTCGACGCGCCCAGGAAATTGCCGAGGCGATCGATGCGCGAGGATAACGTGTCCAGAGCTCGTCTAGAGTGGTAAATCCGTTTTTTCAAAAGAGATGTCCGTGAAGACTAAAGATATTGCCTTGGTGGCTCTGTTTACGGCGATGGTGGTGGTGTTGGGCCTCATCCCGCCTATGCCTGTGCCGTGGGTGCCTGTACCCATCACCTTGCAAACATTCGGCGTCATGCTGGCGGGGCTGATTCTCGGACCTTATCGAGCCGGTTTGGTCGTCGCGCTCTACGTGTTAATTGCTTTGGTAGGTTTGCCGGTTTTACCAGGGGGGCGTGCAGGGCTTGCGGTGTTGGCCGGACCGACGGGCGGGTTCCTGCTGGGCATGATTCCAGGCGCTATCGTTGTAGGCCTGGCAGCCGGGGCAAGCACGCTGCGTTGTTTGGTGGCCGCGCTCTTGGGCGGCGTCGCAGTCGTTTATGCCCTTGGCATTCCTTGGTTGATGGTTGTCACGGGCATGACCTTCAGCAAGGCGGCGCTAGCAGTCGTTGTGTTTCTGCCGGGCGATACGATTAAAGCGGTGATCGCTTCAATCGTCGCGCAACGGATCAGGCGTTTAAATCTAGTTTGATGCGGCCTTACGCTTATCCCACCAGGCACTAAGCTCACCCACTAATCCGCGTCTAAAGGCCAGCACGCAGATCACGAAGATCAAGCCAATCACAATGGTGACGGATTCACCCAAGCGTTGAAACCATTCAATACCAGTCCATTTCGTGAGCATTGCGCCGAAGTCGCCTACTTTGTTTTCAAGCAAGACAACAATGAAGGCGCCAATGACGGGGCCCACAAGTGTGCCCAACCCACCAATCAGGGTCATCAGAATCACCAGGCCTGACATCTGCCAAGTGGCGTCTGATAGCGTCGCCGAGACAAAGATCAGCATCTTGGTCGAGCCCGCCAAACCCGCCAACATCGCGGACAGCACAAAAGCGAGCAACTTGAAACGATCGACGTCGTAGCCCAGCGAGATTGCACGGGGTTCATTTTCACGGATGGCTTTCAACACCTGACCGAAGGGTGAGTGCACCGTGCGCCAAATGATGAAATAACCGAGTACAAAAAGACCCATCACCACGTAGTACAGGTTCAAATCGCTTTTCAGATCGATCAGCCCGAACAGTGTTCCGCGTGGCACGCCCTGCAGCCCATCTTCACCGCCAGTGAATTTTGCCTGCAAGAAAAAGAAGTAGACCATCTGCGACAGGGCAAGCGTGATCATTGCAAAGTAAATGCCGCTGCGTCGAATCGCTAAAGCGCCCATCGCCAAGCCCAGAAGACCTGCAACAAGGACACCATACAAGATGCCCAGCTCTGGAGAGAACCCCCACAGTTTCATGGCATGCCCGGAGGCGTAGGCGGCACTACCTAAAAACGCAGCGTGACCGAATGACAGTAAGCCCGTGAAGCCCAACAGTAAATTAAACGCACACGCAAAGAGTGCGTAGCACATGATCTTCATTGCGAAGATGGGATAAATCCCCATTAACGGGATTGCCGCTAGAAACAACAGGAAGACGATATAGCCGAGCGCTTGACGATTCATTTTTCTTTTCCGAATAGTCCGGCAGGGCGGATCAGTAAGACAATAGCCATGATGATAAAGACTACCGTGCTCGAGGCCTCCGGCCAGAACACTTTGGTTAAGCCTTCGATGATGCCGAGTCCCAGTCCGGTGACGATTGCCCCCAAAATTGATCCCATGCCACCGATCACCACAACGGCGAACACCACGATGATCAAGTTGGATCCCATCAGCGGAGAGACTTGCAGAATGGGGGCGGCCAGCACGCCCGCAAATCCAGCTAAGGCCACACCAAAGCCATAGGTGAGCGTAATCATCAAGGGGACATTTACGCCAAAGGCTTCGACCAGGCGGGGGTTCTCAGTGCCGGCTCGCAGCAACGCTCCCAAGCGGGTGCGCTCAATAATGAACCAGGTGATTAGGCACACAACAACGGAGGCCACCACCACCCAAGCACGATAGTTAGGCAACATCATGAAGCCCAGATTGGTCGCGCCACGCAAGGCTTCTGGTGTCGAGTAAGGTTGACCCGAGACGCCATAAAAGCTGCGAAAGAGACCCTCGATCAGCAAGGTGATACCGAAGGTGAGCAGCAAGCCATACAAATGATCAAGCTTGTAGAGATGCTTGAGCAGGAATTTTTCAATGAGAATACCGAACAGGCCAACGATGATCGGCGCCAAAATCAACATCAACCAGTAATTGATGCCAAAGTAAGACAGCCCCATCCAGGCTAAGAACGCACCCAACATATACAGCGCACCATGCGCGAAGTTGATGACGTTAAGTAAGCCAAAGATGACCGCTAAGCCTAGCGACAAAATGGCATAAAAAGAGCCGTTAACCAGGCCAAGCAACAACTGGCCTAGAAAGGCTTGTAACGGGATACCAAAGATCGTGATCATGTTCTATCTGCTTCGCATCGACTGCATGAACAGAGAACGCCTTCGCACACGCAGGGCGAGCGAAGGCGTTTTTCTGATTACTTCTTGACCAGCTTGCAGGTCGACTCAGAGAGTTTGGTGAATACTTCTTCACCTGGTAATACGGCGATTTGCTTGTAGTAGTCCCAAGGATATTTCGATTCGCTTGGCTTTTTGACTTCCATCAAGAACATGTCGTGGACCATACGACCGTCTTCACGAACATAGCCGTTCTTGGCGAACATGTCGTTGACTTTGTTGGACTTCATCCATTTCATGACGGTATCGCCATCATCACTACCTGTTTCTTTTACTGCCTTCAGGTAGAACGACACAGCGGAGTAGTCACCGGCCTGAATCATCGAAGGCTTGCGCTTGACGCGTGCTTCGAATCTTTTCGACCAGGCGCGGGTTTCTTCGTTCTGATCCCAGTACCAGCCGTCGGTAAACTGCATGCCTTGCGTGACGTTCAGACCAAGTGAGTGAATGTCGTTAATAAAAATCAGTAGGCCAGCCATTTTCATGGTCTTGCCAATACCGAATTCGTTTGCAGCTTTGATCGAGTTGATCGTGTCGCCGCCAGCGTTCGCTAAGCCCAGAATCTGTGCTTTGGAGCTTTGTGCTTGCAACAGGAAAGAGGAGAAGTCTGACGAGTTAAGCGGTGCGCGCACTTGACCGACCACTTGGCCACCGGCCGCTTTAACGACGTTGGCGGTATCACGCTCAAGAGCATGGCCAAAGGCGTAGTCAGCGGTCAGGAAGTACCAAGTTTTGCCGCCGGCTTTCACAACGGCTGAGCCCGTGCCGCGTGCCAACGCAACAGTGTCATAGGCCCAATGCACGGTGTAAGGGGTGCACTGTGAGCCCGTGAGGTCTGATGCGGCTGCGCCAATAGCGAAGAAGGGCTTTTTGCGCTCTGCAGCGATACCCGCCAGGGCAAGGTTCACGCCAGAGTTCGTGCCGCCAATCAGCATGTCAATTTTTTGCTGATCAAACCATTCGCGTGCACGTGCTGCGGCTACATCAGCTTTGTTTTGGTGATCGGCGAAAACGAGTTCAATTTTCTTACCGTCGATTTGACCGCCAGCGTCGGCGATCGCCATGCGAGCGGCTTCGACGCCGCCAGCGCCGTCGATGTCGGAGTAAACGCTGGCCATGTCGGTGATGAAGCCGATGCGGATAACGTTGTCAGAAACGTTAGCGAAAGCAGGTTGTGCCAAGAGGCCGGCGCTAGCCAGCATCATTGACGCGCTAAGGGTACGAAGTTTCATAGGGAATGGCTCCAGAAAGTTGCTACAAAAATAGTAATTAAACCCCAAGCAATTCGTTGAGGACGGACTGCTTTTCCTTGAGCTCGGTGGCCGCGAAGTGTTCGACGATCTGGCCATGCTCCATCACGTAAAACCGGTCAGCCAGCGGGGCGGCAAACCGGAAATTCTGTTCAACCATAATAATGGTGTAACCCTTGGATTTTAGCGTCTTAATCATACGGCCCAAGGCTTGTACGATCACCGGGGCTAGACCCTCTGAGATCTCGTCCAATAGCAGTAAGTTGGCACCCGTTCGTAGGATTCGCGCCACGGCGAGCATCTGCTGTTCGCCGCCGGACAGACGCGTACCTGGCGAATGACGTCGTTCTAGCAGGTTAGGGAACATCTCGTAGATTTCGGAGAGTGACATCCCGCCACCCAAGGCGCCGACAGGCGGCGGAAGCAGTAAGTTTTCTTCACACGAGAGGCTTGCAAAAATACCGCGTTCTTCGGGGCAGTAACCAATACCTAGATGCGCGATCTTGTAGGTGGGCATATCGATCGCTTCGGTGCCATGGATGCGTACCGAACCTGTCCGCGACCCGGTGAGCCCAAGAATTGCGCGCAGCGTTGTGGTGCGACCCGCACCATTACGACCGAGTAGCGTAATTACTTCACCTTTCTGTACCGTGAAGTTCACGCCATGCAGAATGTGGGACTCACCGTACCAGGCGTTAAGTCCGGAAATTTCGAGTGCGGGCGCGCTCATGCGTGAGCTCCTTCGAGTTCGCCTTCTGTGGTGCCCATGTAGGCTTCCATGACGGCAGGATCTCTTGAGACCTGCGAATAGGGTCCCTCCGCCAACACAGCACCTCGTGCCAAGACTGTAATGGTGTCAGCAATTGAGGAGACTACGTTCATATTGTGCTCGACCATCAGGATCGTACGACCAACGCTCACGCGCTTGATCAGTTGCGTGACTCGGTCGACGTCTTCGTGACCCATGCCTTGTGTGGGCTCATCAAGCAACATGAGCTCTGGCTCCATGGCCAGTGTGGTAGCGATCTCTAGTGCGCGCTTACGACCGTAAGGCAAGCTGCTTGTTATTTCATTGGTGAAGTTCCCGAGATCGACTTGCTCCAGGATCGCCTGCGCACGATCGTTCAGTTGGTTCAGGCGTTTTTCGCTTTGCCAGAAATGAAAGGAAAGCCCGGTTTCGCGCTGCAAACCAATGCGAACGTTTTCAAGCACCGTTAAGTGTGGGAAGACAGCTGAAATTTGAAAAGAGCGAATAATGCCGCGTCTTGCAATTTGTGCGGGACGCTCTTTCGTGATGTCTACCCCATTGAAGGCGATCGTGCCTCGTGTGGGCGTCAAAAATTTGGTGAGCAGGTTAAAGCACGTTGTTTTGCCTGCACCGTTTGGCCCAATTAAGGCGTGAATTTGCCCGCGCTGCACGCGCAAGGAGATGTCATTGACGGCAACGAAGCCGCGGAATTCTTTGGTGAGATGTTTGGTCTCGAGAATGATGTCGTTCATTCGCTTGTGCATCTGAGATGGTTTTAATTCTGCACAGGATTATCCCTCGAATGCGAGGAAAACCTCAATTCGGGTTTGTCATAGGGGGTTTAACCCTTGGTCTTTTTAGAGTACTCGCATAAATCGGAAATGCCGCACTGTGGACATTTCGGCGTGCGGGCAACACAGACGTAGCGACCATGCAAAATCAGCCAGTGGTGAGCGTCCACTTTGAATTCAGCGGGAATAAATTTCTCGAGGCCGCGCTCCACGGCTAGGACGTCCTTGCCAGGGGCAATTTTGGTGCGATTCGATACCCGAAAGATGTGTGTGTCTACTGCAATGGTCGGCTCTCCGAACGCTGTGTTCAGGACGACATTCGCCGTTTTGCGACCCACCCCGGGCAGCGCCTCAAGGGCTTCTCTGGTGCGGGGCACCTTGCCGTTGTGTTGCTCAAGCAGCAGCATGCAGGTCGCGATCACATTTTTAGCTTTCGTTTTATAGAGCCCGATCGTTTGAATAAAGGGCATCAGTCCTTCCACGCCAAGCGCTAGCATTGTCTTGGGAGTTCCATGGCGTGGGAAAAGTTTCCGAGTGGCAATATTGACGGACTTGTCGGTTGCTTGTGCGGACAGCATGACAGCGATCAACAGTTGGAAGTCCGTTTTGTATTCGAGCTCAGTCGTAGGTGCCGGGTTTGCCGCACGCAGCCTTGAAAAAATCTCGTGTCGTTTGCTAGAGTTCATCGCGTCGTCGCGGCAGCGCGGCGCGCGCGTGCTTTGGCAAGGGCTTGCGCGACAGTGTCACCAATCTGCTGAGCGGTTTCCTGTTTTTGAGGCGCTTGCGTCGGCCTCGCTAGCCGCGCATTGCGCGCCTCAAAGCGTTGGCGAGAAGCTTGTGCGTCTTGTGCCGTCCAGGCGCGTGAGGGAGAGACAGGGACCATGTCAATGCAGTCTACGGGGCAGGGCGCCACACACAGGTCGCAGCCCGTACAGTTCTGCTCCAGGACCGTGTGCATGAGTTTTGACGCACCAACAATCGCATCCACAGGACACGCCTGTATGCAAAGCGTGCATCCGATGCAAAATTGCTCATCGATAACTGCGACTTGCAGAGGCAGGTGTTGTCCACAGGTTTCGTCAAGAGGCAGCACGTCGGTCTTTAAAAGGCCGGCGAGCGCCGCAATGCCTTGCTCACCACCCGGAGGGCAGCGATTAATAGGGGCTTGGCCCGCCGCGATGGCTTGGGCATACGGTGCACAACCTGCGTAACCGCATTTTGTGCACTGAGTCTGCGGCAGCAGATCGTTGATACGTTCAGCGAGCATGGCGCACTTAAGCGCTGCGCACGAACTCGGCAATTTTCGGGCAGATCGTTGTGCGCCAACGACGACCTGAAAAAATCCCGTAGTGACCGCACTCTGGAGCCGTGTAGTGTTGCTTGCGTTTGGTTGGAATGCCTGAGCACAGATCTTGCGCGGCACGCGTCTGGCCTTCGCCAGAAATATCGTCGAGTTCACCTTCAATTGTGAACAGCGCTACCGATTTAATGTCGGAAGGCTTAACGAGTTGGCCGTCAATGACCCAGGTCCCATTCGGCAGATCGAAGTCCTGAAAGACCGTGCGAATTGTCTCTAGATAAAAATCTGCCGACATATCAAGCACAGCGTTGTATTCGTTGTAAAAGCGCCGATGTGCCTCTGCATCGTCCTCGTCACCGCGAAGCAAATCAAGATAAAAATCGTAGTGTGCTTTGGCATGGCGATCTGGATTC
>JBILJY010000094.1:0-9630 GCA_044376975.1 Burkholderiaceae bacterium
AAATACGCTTCACATAACTAGCGAGGCACTGCGCGGGGCATATAACTTGAGCAAGTAGGCACGCCAAACTGCATGACCTCATGCAGCGCAGAAAGTGATGCGCGACTCCACATATTCACGCCCATCACTGTTGCGACGACCTCAGTGTTCCGCTCCCCAAGCGAGCGTATATCAACCTGTGCATAGTGTGTCGAACCTAGCACTCCGGTCACCCACACCCGGGCAGAACCACTCGCTTGATCAATCGAAGACTTAACTGGAAACTCGCCGTCAGCACTCCAACACTCTTTCGCTTGCGCCTGCGCGCGTGCGAAGACCTCCTGAAAGGACACCGGGACTGTAAAGCTATCTTTAGGTGAGCTTGTCGGATTGATCCCTAAACAGCCGCTCAACAGAATTGGACAAATGAGAGTGAACCAATGTCGTTTCATCTTGTGTTCCTTGGCGCTGCCCAGCAGGCGTTAAAGGTTGCATAATACGCTGAGAATTTTAACTATATTTGCGGCGCACCATGACCAACCTTATTCCGACACCCCGCTTTTGGCGCTTGGTAGCGGCCGTACTTGGTCTAACTGCGGTAGCCTTAGCCGCCGTAGCAGCCCATGCAATCGCAGACCCAAAAGCCGCGCTGTCCGTGGAGCGCGCCGCAGTCATGCAACTTATCCATGCGGTCTTGCTCGTCTACCTTGCGAACTTGCCAGGCAATTGGATCCGCCTTGCCCGGTGGGCCACGCTGGTGGGACTCCTTCTCTTTTGCGGTGCGATCTACACAAAGTATCTAGCGGAGATCGTGAGTGCGGGCGCTTTGGCCCCCGCAGGCGGCATTATGCTCATGCTAGGCTGGGCGCTCTTAGGACTATCAAGCTTTACCAAGGACAACTGAGATCAAAGCCATATCCTTAAAACAAGTGCATACAACAGTGGTACAAAGCTATTTCACAATTTTTCAACTATCAAAATATCGCATATGAGCATACGAGACAAAGCCTATATCGTTGGCGCCTACGAGCACCCAACACGTAAAGCACCAGATAAATCCGTTGCGCAACTACACGCAGAGTCTGCACGTGGCGCACTAGAGGACGCTGGACTGACACTCGGGGACATTGACGGCTACTTCTGTGCTGGCGACGCGCCTGGGCTAGGCATGCTGAATATGGCCGACTACATGGGGCTCACCAAACTGCGTCACGTAGACTCAACCGAAACCGGTGGTTGCTCCTATCTGATTCACGTGTCACATGCCGCGCAAGCGATTGCCGCTGGAAAGTGCGATGTCGCGCTAGTCACCCTAGCTGGCCGCCCACGTTCTGCCGGCTCCTCTGGACTCCAGCCACGCAATTGGGGCTCTGACCTACCAGACGTTCCTTTTGAGGCGCCTTTTGGGTCGGTCACAGTCAATAGTTATGCCATGGTGGCAGCCCGTCATATGTACGAGTTCGGTACAACCGCAGAACAACTTGCGTGGGTAAAGGTTGCAGCGTCTCATCATGCGCAACATAATCCACATGCGATGCTACGAGACATTGTGACTGTAGAAGATGTGGTTAATTCACCTCTCGTCTCTACGCCCTTGCATCGCCTAGACTGTTGTGTCGTCAGCGATGGTGGTGGTGCGCTCATTATTGCCCGGCCAGAAATTGCAAAGTCACTGAAGCGACCACTCGTAAAGTTACTAGGTGCGGGCGAAGCTGTAAAAGGTCAACTTGGCGGTCACGTTGATCTCACCTACTCCGCTGCACGCTTTTCTGGTGCAGCCGCTTTCAAAGAAGCAGGCGTCACTCACCAAGATATCAAATATGCGTCGATCTATGACAGCTTCACGATCACCGTCATTATGCAACTTGAAGACTTGGGCTTCTGTAAAAAAGGTGAAGGCGGAAAATTCGTCGCCGATGGCAATTTGATTTCTGGTGTCGGTAAGCTCCCCTTCAATACAGACGGCGGTGGTTTGTGCAACAACCATCCGGCAAACCGAGGCGGCATCACCAAAGTGATTGAAGCGGTCCGTCAGTTGCGCGGCGAAGCGCACCCAGCAGTACAGGTAAAAAATTGCGATATCGCCCTTGCTCACGGCACGGGTGGTTTCCTCGGCTCGCGCCATGGTAGCGCGACTCTGATCATGGAGCGTAACTAATCATGACGATGATGTATCAACCCAATCCAATCCCCGCACCGGCTCAAGAAAAAGGCAATGAACCCTTTTGGGAGGCAGCCAAGCTCGGGAAGTTTCTAATCAAGAAGTGCAAGTCTTGTGGTCAAACTCACTGGTATCCGCGTGAACTCTGCCCCTTTTGTATGAGCGACACAGAATGGATTGAAGCCTCTGGCAAGGGCACGATCTATTCCCTAAGCGTCATGCAGCGTGGCAACCCTAACCCGTATTGCATTGCCTATGTTTCGCTCGACGAAGGGGTCACGATGATGACTCAAATTGTAGATTGCGACCTCGCAGCGCTGAAAATTGGGCAAAAGGTGAAGCTCGTTTTCAAACCGACTGAAGGCGATGGACCACCGGTACCCATGTTTACCCCTGTGTAAAACAGAACCAAATAAAAACCGCGCGTAGTCAATAGAAATGACCACGCACGGTTTTTTTACGCCCGTCTGTTTGCAAGCCGGCCCAACGGCTCACTACTATTTCAAGGCTTCATTGATTAGCTCATCAAAATAATCAAGGTTCGCTTTTATATCAAAGGTCTTCCCATTCGCTTTAATCGAGCCACCGGCAAGCTCAAAACTAGCACGTAAGCCCTCTTTGGTTGGAACCACCAAGCCAAACAACATCGCCATTGAGCGCTGCTTGTTGTCTAAGACCCGACCATTCGCTTCGATTTGTCCAGAAGCGCGAATCGAATCTACCGTTGAAAACTTCGCAGCTTTGCCAGGCAAGACCTCAAGCTTGAGTGCGCCTTGCACGGTTCCTGCTTCAGTCTTCGCTGCAAGCGTTGGAATACCAATTGAAAAGCCATCACTAACCAATGCACGTAGCGCTTGCTTCACACGAGACTGCTCATCAGCCGTCAGCATCCGAAAGTCATTGGTGTCGTGACCTACAGCAGACAAAGCCTCGACGCTAGCGCTGTTCATTCCAGTAACGGCAAATTCAAGAGAAACATCCCGTAGTTTTTGCCCCGCAACATCAAGCGATGCAACCTTGGGATGGACCGTCAAATTAATGCGCTTATCCTTTTCTGCAGTCGTGCTCGTCAAAACAAAGTTTTCGGCAGTGAACTCCTTGGTACTAAGCTTTGTAACAGCCAAGGAGGCAGAACCAATCCCTTTTTGTCTGTCACTTACCTCTGACTGCATGTTGACACCTTGCACATCCAGGACATACTCAGCTGTGCGCATAGTAAGCCGATCGAGCTTGAAATCTGCGGCAAGCGTCTTGGCACCCCAGGCAATATTTCCTGCCAAAGGACTGAAGTCAAACGAATCTCTACCCTGCCGAACGGAAAGCTTAGGCAGGTTGAAACTCGATCGGGCCGCCCCACCATAAGCAAGCTTGCCATGTCCATGAAGATCGAACTCTTGACCAAAGAAATCTTTCAACGCCTGTGCGCGTGGCCCAGCTGGCTTGACTTGCCAGTCAAACCGCATCGCCGAGTCTGGTAACAATAGGTTCGATACCTTATAGGTAGCCTGTGCTGTGTAAAGCGCTGTGCCATCTTTCGCGTCGGCAGTGACGTCTGCAAACTGCAGATCGAAAGAACCCTTTGCCGACAACAGTGATTGCTCGTGCTTAACGTTCACAATCCGAAGAGCAGCCCCTGGCTTATTGCGTTCAGTAATCGTAGAGACAAACTTCTCGGTGCTGCGTCCGACGTAAACACTTGCGCCAAGCCAAACTGCTAGGAGCACTACGATCAAACCGCCTACTGCAGCAAATAGCTTTTTCATTAGGTCATTCCTATTATTTAAATTTACCGCTGAATCTACTTTCCGAATTCGATCGACAGTTCGGCCGCTCGACGATCTGCTGCTGCCATCGCCTGAACCACTGTTTGGCCAAACGCCTGTTGCGCAAAAACATCGAGAGCTGCCGCGGTCGTTCCCCCCTTGGACGTGACCCGCTCGCGGAGCACGGACGGAGCTTCCGGAGACTGCTGCGCGAGCTTCGTCGCACCAGCAAGCGTAGACAAGGCTAAGTCCCTTGCCTGTTGCTCCGACAAACCAAGTGTAAGTCCCCCCTTAATGAGAGACTCGAGAAAAAGAAATACATAAGCCGGCCCGCTGCCAGACAGTGCCGTTACGGCATCAATAGCCCTGTCGTTGTCCACCCAAACCACTTCGCCTACGGTAGAAAGCAATGCCGTCGCGCGTTCCCGATCGGCTGCGCTCGTTGTCGCGGGTGCGCTCATCCCGGTTACTCCAGCTCCGACGAGTGCAGGTGTATTGGGCATGCAACGCACCACATTACCAAACGGTTTAGCATCCTCACCAAGCCATTTGCCAAGTGAATCAATTGAAATTCCCGCCGCGATACTAATGACTAACGTATTCGGTTGCAGCCAAGCACGGCACTGTAATACGACATCCCGCATCTGTTGTGGCTTGACAGCAAAAATCCAGACTTGACGCTGACTGAGCAGCGCATCTGGTGTGGCGCTCACACTGACGGAGCGCGCGCGCCATTGCTCTTGTAGCACCTCGGCCACCTCAATTACATGGACCTTTTCGGCGGGACAGCCCTGAGCCAGCATGCCCGAGACCAGCGCGTTCGCCATGTTACCGCCACCAATAAATGCCACTGAGGGAAATGTTGCCATCGTTCATCCAAAAATCAATAGAGTGTGAGCTGAAGTCCTATACCGCAAAATACCGCAGCGCCTAGCCAGGTATTATGTAAAAAAGCCTTAAAGCACGCTTGGCGGTCACGGTCTCGAATCCAGTAAAGGTGCAACGCAGAGATACCAAGCGCAAGCAACAAACCTAGGTAATAAGGCCATCCGTAGCTAAGCGAGTAACCCACCAAGCCTAGTAAAGCGATTGCTAACAGATAACAAAGCGCAACCAAGGCAACATCGTAGCGCCCGAATGTGATGGCAGACGTCTTGAGCCCGAGTCGTAAGTCGTCGTCACGATCAACCATGGCATATTCCGTATCATACGCAATCGCCCAGCATACATTGGCAAGAAGCATCACCCAGGCTACGTTAGGTACCTCGTTCTGTACCGCAGCAAACGCCATAGGAATCCCGAAGCCAAACGCAACGCCTAGATAGGCCTGCGGGATCGCAAAAAACCGCTTGAACAACGGATAGGTTACCGCGAGTATTGCCGCAATAAGCGCCAAGAAAATAGTCAGTACATTCAAAAATAAGACCAATATGAAGCTAACTAAACCCAACACAGCGGCGACATATAAGGCTTCGCGTGGCTCGATCAATCCAGCCGTCAGCACACGTTTTTCCGTACGTGCGACATGTCTATCAACATCTCTGTCGAAGTAGTCGTTCATCGCACATCCAGCAGAGCGCATCAAAAATGTACCTAAAACAAAGATGCATAGAATCGCTGGCTCTGGCCACCCATCGGCAGCGACAAAGAGTCCCCATAGTGTTGGCCAAAGCAACAGCAAGGTACCGATAGGCTTATCGAGACGAACGAGTTTTGCATACAGACCGAGTCGTTCAAACACAGCTAACCACGCTCCTTCTCTTGCAGGTTCTCAAGCATATGGACATCCTCCAACCCGCAGTGCAATACCGCTTGCACCAGCGCATCAATTGCAACCGTACGAGGAAAGCTTTTCCGCCAAGCGAGTACAACACGGCGATTTGGCACGGGTACATCAAACTTGATGTACTTGAGCAATTTACTACTGCGGTCCAGAGACGACACCGAACTGGCAGGCATCACAGTGATCCCTATGCCGGCCGCAACCATATGGCGAATGGTCTCCAGTGACGAGCCCTCAAACGTCCGCTGAATACCTTCGCTCGTCGCAGCAAACCGGGATAGCTCAGGACATACTTCTAATACCTGATCGCGAAAGCAGTGCCCACTACCAAGCAACAACATGTTTTGTTGCTTGAGATCTTCAGCAGAAATAGATTTTCGGGATGCCCAAGGATGCTGAGACGGAATAGCGACGACAAAGTCTTCATCGTACAGCGGCAATACACTTAAACCGGCATCTGGCAGCGGTAACGCCATGATTGCACAGTCAATTTCCCCTTGACGCAAAAGCTCCAATAAGCGAACGGTGAAGTTCTCTTGCAAGATCAACGGCATTTGGGGGGTACGTTCGATCTGTGTCGGCACCAGTTTCGGGAGCAAGTACGGGCCTATCGTGTGAATCACTCCAACGCGTAGCACACCGGCAAGAGGATCACGACCAAGGCGTGCAAGCTCTTTGATACTGGCGCTTTCCTCAAGTACCTTTTGCGCCTGCAACACAATTTGTATTCCAATCGCAGTCACACCGATCTCCGTCCCTCCCCGCTCAAACAGTGTGACACCTAGCTCATCTTCAAGCTTCTTGATCGCCACAGACAAAGTCGGCTGACTGACAAAACAGGCATCGGCCGCACGACCAAAGTGCTTTTCACGGGATACTGCAACGATATATTTCAGTTCTGTAAGAGTCATAGCTATTTCGCCCAATCAATCAGCAAATCATTTAAGTTCGTAAATAGTCTTCTTTGCCACGCATCCACCGATCTAGGTGTTTGCGCACCGTTTGCGGATCCGCTTCACGTAATGCCATGGCTTGTTCCCGTGCAACAACGACCAACCCACCATCCTGAGCCAGATCAGCAAACTTCAATAACGTGAGTCCGGACTGTCGAGATCCCAGTAGCTCACCAGGCCCGCGTAAGTCTAGGTCGCGCTGTGCGATCTCGAAGCCATCCTGTGTTTCGTACATTGCCCGCAGTCGCTGACGGGCAAGCATTGACAGAGGCGTCTGATACATCAAGACACACACCGACCGTTTTGCGCCTCGCCCAACACGACCCCGTAACTGATGCAACTGAGCCAACCCAAAGCGCTCAGCGTGCTCAATGATCATCAACGAGGCATTAGGTACATCGACACCCACTTCAATGACCGTCGTCGCAACGAGCACATCTAGCTCAGCGTTCCTAAAGCTATTCATCACGAAAGCCTTTTCGGTAGGGGTCAGACGACCGTGCACCAAGCCAACTCGCCGTGGACTTAACGCTTGTACAAGCTCTGCGTGTGTGTCGACTGCATTTTGTAAATCTAGCGCCTCGCTCTCTTCGATTAGTGGACAGACCCAATAGGTTTGCTGGCCCTCGGCACAGGCCTGTGCCACGTGCGCAATAATATCTATGCGACGGTCTGAGGCAAACAATTTGGTCACAACCGGCGTTCTTCCAGGCGGTAGTTCATCAATCGATGACACCTCAAGGTCGGCATAAAAAGTCATCGCAAGCGTACGTGGAATAGGCGTCGCACTCATTGTTAGCTGATGCGGGATCAGATCCAATGTTGCCCCGGATGCTGAGCCTCGGACGACGTCCTCGCCCTTACGGGACAAAGAGAGTCGTTGACCGACGCCAAAGCGATGTTGCTCGTCGACAATAACGAGACCTAAAGCACAGAACTCTACGCCCTCTTGTATAAGCGCCTGTGTGCCCACGACTAACTGAGCCTCGCCAGAGCGAATCGCCTCAAGCGACTCGCGCTTAGCCTTAGCTGGCATGCTGCCTGCCAGCCAACAAACCCTCACCCCTAGCGGGTCAAACCACGAGTGCATCTTATTGAAATGTTGCTCAGCAAGAAGCTCCGTTGGAGCCATTAACGCCACTTGGGCACTGTGTGAGATCGCTCGTAGCGCTGCGAGAGCAGCAACGATCGTCTTGCCACTACCCACGTCCCCTTGTAGCAATCGATACATCGGAAAGGAGCGTCCAAGGTCGGACTCGATTTCGTGTAAAACACGTGCTTGTGCTGCCGTAAGTGAAAATGGCAGACTGGCGAGTAAGCGCTCGGTCAAAGAGACCTTTTGCTTACCCGATACCACCGGACCCAAAGGACGGGCACGCTTAACTTGTCGTTGATCCCTGGCTGCGGCGAGCGATAACTGCTGTGCTAGCAGCTCATCAAACTTAATGCGCGTCCACGCGGGATGCGTGTGCTCGAGCAAACTGCTCGGGTCCAAATCCGCAGGCGGAGAGTGAATCGTTTGCAACGCTTCACGTAACTCCATCAGACCAAGCTTGGAGCGGATTGCGTGCGACAAGGTGTCACGCAAATCTACCGTCGTCAGCGCTGAGCCAATCGCCTTGCGCAAACTGGCTTGCGATAAACCGTCAGTCGTAGGATAGACTGGTGTGAGCGCCATCGACAACGGCGCGCCCGCGACACTTACCTTCGGATGCACCATCTCGAAACCGTGACGAACCCCGCGGACTTCGCCGCGCACACGCCAGCGCTTTCCTGGTGTCATCTGTGCTTGTTGACTTGGATAGAAGGTCAACCACCGTAAGTGAATCTCACCTGACTCGTCGCGCAGAACTGCTGTCAACTGACGCCGTGGTTTGAGGACGATTTCGCTACGCACAACCTCGCCTTCAATTTGCGACATCAGCCCTGGGCGTGCCGAGGCGATCGGCATAATTTGCGTCTCATCCTCGTAGCGCAACGGCAGATGCAATACAAAGTCTTCGGCGCACATCAGCCCTAAGCGCAAAAATTTGGACTCGAGGCTAAGAGCGGGTGTCTTAGCACTCGGCCGTTTTGGCGCAGAACGAGCACTCACGTTAACGACACGCGTCGAATGGCAAGTTCTTTAAACGACGATGATCGCTTCAATCTCAAATTGCGCACCCTTCGGTAGGCTCGAGACGCCGACGGTTGAGCGTGCAGGAAAAGGCTGTGGCAAGCGCTCTGCCATCAAAGCATTGACGATGCCAAATTGTCCCAAGTCCGTGAGAAACAAATTCAGTTTGATAATATTTTCAAGCGAACCACCGGCAGCCTCAATCACCGCCTGCATATTTGAAAACGCTTGTTTGACTTGATCTTCAAACTTGTCAGACACCATTTCACCGGTGCTCGGTACTAGACCAATCTGGCCCGACAAGAAGATCATCTTGCCGGTTGGTGCCTGGACCGCCTGTGAATAGGGGCCAACCGCGGCGGGAGCTTTGGCTGTGTGGATGACCTGTTTGGACATAAAAGACTCCTGAATTTAGCTATCGAAATTTTATTCACAATAGTTTAATCCAATTGCTAGGGAATGTCCCCGACAAACAAGCCCTCACGCGGCGATATCGGCCCCGCCCGCATCCATGCCTAGTTCCCGCAATTTACGGGTAATCGTGTTGCGCCCCATCCCGAGCCGCGCCGCAGCTTCTACACGTCTGCCGCGACACACATCGAGGGAAGCTTGCAAGATGGTGCGCTCGAACATCTGGGTCAAGACCAACCAAACCTCAGGATCGGAGCGTGATAAGCGCAGCGTCGCGTCGGTCGCTAACAGCTGCTGCCAAGTTCGGTGCTGCGCCTCGGCCTGGACACTCATACCAACTGTAGCGACCGGCAACTGGGCCGCACGAACTTCTGGGGGCAAATCAGCTACACCGACCGTCTGGCCAGGCGCCATGACCGTTAACCAATGACAAAAGTTTTCGAGCTGTCGGACATTACCTGGAA
>JBILJY010000264.1:0-2660 GCA_044376975.1 Burkholderiaceae bacterium
CGATTCACCGCTTGTGGCGAAGGCTTTGACAACCAGACCTAACTCGCGACCCACCATTTCAAAGAGCTGGCCTAAGGCGAGCCCGTCCTCTTTTGATTTGACCTTTCCCGCTTCAGCATACGGGATATCAATCACAATATGAGTCGCACCTGCGGAGTATTTTTTAGAAAGGATTGAGGCAACAGACCACTTGCGCGTATCCAGTCCAAGCGGACGGGTGATGGCATTCATCGCGTCATCTAGGACTGAGTGATTAAGCTTCCCGTTCCAAGCAATACATGCATTCGCTTTCGCTACACATTGTTTAAGTTCCTCTGGTGTTAGATCGACTTTAGCGATAACTTCCATCGCGTCTGCGGTGCCAGCTGCTGAAGTAATGGCGCGCGACGATGTTTTGGGAATCATTAAGCCATGCGCAGCCACAATGGGAATCACAACCATCGTCACGCGGCTGCCTGGTAGCCCACCCAAAGAATGTTTGTCGACCACCATGGGACGACCCCAGTCAATACGAGGCAAAATCTTGGTACGCGCTTTCGCGATCGCAATCATCTCGTCGTCGCTGAGCTGCATGGTGCAAGCGATGAGGAAGGCTTGTAACTCTGCCTCTTGAGTCTTAGTAGACAGGATCGTCTCGATCGCAGTCTGATACTCAGCAGGTGTTAAGGCGCGTCCGGCAATTTTCTTGAACAGAATGCGCGAGGAGGGCGGCGCGCTGTCCGTTTCTGTCAAGAGACAAGCAAGCAATCTGATCGTTCCGATCGCAAGCGATTGATCATTGACGACTTTGAGTAGCGGTGTGCCCGCTGGATAAGGCTCAACAGACCGACTCAACCGCTTGGCAATATCATCGACAGATTCTCGTCCACGGGCGTTCAGTCTTGTTTGTAGAACGTGTGCAGGTGCGTTGATTTCGATGACAACTAAGTTGGGCACCAGTTGGCTTAGCGCCTTGATCATGCCGCGCGAACCATTCGCAATCACATGCTGCCCAGACTTGAGTGCATCGAGTAGCTCGATCGGGAGGCCGTAGTGCAAACCATGCGCCTGCCAGGTAATCAAAAATTTCCCGGCCGCATTGAGTCTCTGGAAATCGGCTTCAGTGCAAGCAGTATGCACTTCCCCAGGCGATCCCTCTGGGCGCGTGATCGCGCGCTTGGCAAAGATAAAGCGTGACGGGTCGAGCGACGGTCGAACACCATCGAGCAGGCTGTCTTTGCCTGCTCCGCTGGGGCCAACAACAAAAAAGAAGCTACCTGCGGCCATGCTCTCGCGTTACTCGTCGAGCCCGATATCGACCGCTGGGGCCGCTTGTGTAATTTTGCTGGTCGAAATGTAATCGACACCTGTCATGGCGATTGCGTGAATGGTATCGATACGGATGCCGCCGGAGGCTTCTATTTTGGCACGCCCATTTACTAACTTGACAGCCTTTGCCATTTCATCAACGGACATGTTGTCCAGCATGATGACATCGACCTGTGCATCAAGCGACTCTTGCACTTGTTCAATACGATCACACTCAACTTCGATTTTTGTGAGGACTGGGAGTCGCTCGCGCACGCGCTCGACGGCCTTTTTGATATTGCCGGCGATGGCGATGTGGTTGTCTTTGAGCATCACACCATTATCGAGGCCGAGTCGGTGATTTAAGCCACCACCGCAGGTCACGGCGTGCTTTTCTAACATGCGCAACCCTGGTGTGGTTTTGCGGGTATCGATTAGCTTGGCTTTGGTGCCAGCCATGGCGGCGCAGTAGCGTGCTGTCTCTGTGGCAATTCCGCAGAGCAGTTGAAGAATGTTCAGGGCAGGGCGCTCTGCTGTCACGATGCTTCGGGCTGGACCCGAAATCGTCATGATGCGCTTGCCTTTTTCTACGCGCTCACCATCTTTAACCAGTTTGGTGATGGTCAAGCGCGAGTCGTATCGGGTGAAAATGCGGGCAGCCACATCAATTCCGGCAATATGCATGGGTTCGCGGGCATTCATGTGAAAGGTGCTGATCGCGTCTTCGTCGATCATGAGTTGAGCAGTGAGGTCACAGGAGCCAATATCTTCGGTCAGCCAAAGATCAATGAGGCGCTCAATCTGGAAATGATCGTACATGAGGATACCTTTATAAAAGCGACAAATTTTATGTAGCGTTCACTACATCAATGCCCCATGCTAATGCAGTTTTTTCATCCTTGCAACAGTTTTTTAGGTTCGGGAATCGCTTGCCAAAGTGCATTCGCAGCAGGCGACTTAATCTCAGGCTGGCGATACAGTCTGACTTCTAACTCGATATCCCAGGAAGAGTCCGCCGCATGCACGAGACGTCCCGAGTTCAGTTCGTCTTCGATCAGCCCTGTTGGTAGCCAAGCGAGTCCGCGCTTCTCGAGGACCATCGTCTTGAGAACCGTTGCCAAATCTGCAGTAAACACAGTGTCGACCGAGCATTTCGCAAGTGCCCCTTCTTTGATGGCTCTGAAAATTCTGCCAAGACCAGATCCCGCGCTGTAGGACAGGAGTGGCACCGGCACGCCGGTTGTACATTCCAAGCTGAACAACGGTTTGGCATTCTTAGCGCTTGGGGCGGATACCGGGATCAAGGCTTCGGTACCAATTACGATTGAGGGAAAGCTCAAGGTGTCGAGGGTAGAGGGGACAAGAGTATGCGC
>JBILJY010000265.1:0-2626 GCA_044376975.1 Burkholderiaceae bacterium
AGAAATACTCCGCAGGTGCGACTCATGTTGTGATTGACATCCCGTATGCTGAAGCGGGAAAGGTCAAATCAAAAGAGGACGGGCTCGCCTTAGGCCAGCTCTTTGAAATGGTGGGTCGCGAGTTAGGTCTGGTTGTCAAAGCCTTCGCCACAAGCGGTGAATCGCCCATTGGGCGCGGCATCGGCCCTTCTCTTGAAGTTCGGGATGTGCTCCAGGTGCTAGAGCAACACCCGGACGCTCCAAGCGATCTCTTAGAAAAATCACTCTTCTTCGCTAGCCAGATTCTGGCCATGGATCCCTCGGTTGGAACAGTGGAAAAAGGGGCCGAAGTCGCACAGAGATTGTTAGTTTCAGGCGCAGCGCGCGAGGCCATGGAAAACATCATCCAGGCCCAAGGCCCGCACGACTGGCCCGATCTGTCTGGCATCCTCAAGCATCCTGTTTATGCGACACAGGCAGGAACCGTACGTCAGATAGATGGGTTCGTCATCTCGGGGCTAGCACGCATGGCCGGCGCTCCCTTCGACAAGCTCGCTGGAGTTGATATCGTCCAGCCAACAGGTAGCCTCGTACAGCCTGGCGATTTGCTGTATCGGATTCAGTCCTGCGACCCCGTTTTGTTGAATAAAACGGTTAAGTCGGCAGAACGCGATAACGGTTTCCGCATCGCCTAAGAATCTAGGCGTGTTGCCTCACGATCACGGGCACTTCTGTTGCGGGTGGCGTATTGCGACTGCGATGGCATCTGACCAAACCATCAATCATGACCATACCAATACCGGGAATATCGCCTAAGCGCACGCTGTCGAGCAAATCACGACCGGCTGTATGCTGCGCACGGTCCATGAAAACAAAATCTGCTGCACGACCTGGCTCAATCAAGCCACAGTTCAGATTACGCATGCGCGCAGTATTTCCGGTGGCGAAGCAAAATACAAGCTCAGGTGGGATGTTGCCCAGACTAGACAGCAAGGCAATCATGCGCAAAATACCCAGCGGCTGCACACCCGACCCTGCAGGTCCGTCCGTGCCGAGAATCACACGATGCGGGCACTTTAGATGAATCGCATGCTGCGCGGCAGCAATCGCTACTTTTTCGTTGCCGTTGTGAACAATTTCAATTCCACGTGTGGATTTCTCACATAACTCGCAGACATGCGCCTCGGATAAGGACGTGTGCCCTCCGTTGATGTGACCGATAATGTCAGCGTCCGCCTCAAGTACTACATCCTTATCGATCAGGCCCGATCCGGGAATCGAGGGTCCGCCGGTATGGATCGTGCTCTGTATGCCATGTTTACGCGCCCAGGCCACCATCTTCTGAGCCTCCTCACCAGCCTTCACAGAACCTAAACCGACCTCACCTAGCAACTTAACACCTGCATCTGCCAGGTCTTTGAAGTCTTGCTCGGTCATCCCTTTTTCAATCACTGGTGCACCAGCCAGCACTTTGACGCCGCCCGGTCTAAAACTATCGAAAGCACGTTGCGCCGTAATGGCCAAGGCCTTTAGACCGACGATATCCTTCGGACGCCCAGGCAGGTGGACCTCCCCTGCTGAAATCATGGTGGTCACACCACCATTCATGGTGGACTCAATCCATCCCAACTGATTTTGCCGCGGTGTCCAGTCACCAAAAACAGGGTGCACATGACTATCAATCAGCCCTGGCGCCAAGCACGTCTTTTGGGCATCGATCAATAAGTCTGCATGCGCGATATCACAGTCTTTTTCCTTACCAACCGCCGTAATAATTCCGTCTTGCACAACGACCGTGTCGGCGTCCAAAATCGGACGATCTAGATCACCGGACAGCAGTAACCCGATATTTCTAATAACGACTTTTCCAGATTTTTCTTCAACGACGGCGTGCGCCATACTTGTCTTCCTTCAGGAGTTAGAGGAGTCCGGTGCAATCGTTTTAAGCACCGTAGAGATAACAAAGTTTTCCCACTGATCGAACGCGCTCTGCGCCTCTAAGTTTTCACCTAAAAACGCGGAGAGCGTATAGCGGTTCGACTGATAAAAATAACCAAGCGCAGCAATCATCATATACAGATCACGCGCTTTGAGCTGTTTGCTAAACACTCCCGCCTGCGCGCCGGTAGTCAGTACTTGGTCAATCACGCCAATGGCTGTCGATGAATAGTCCCGAAAGCTCGCCTTACCAATGTGCTTGCCTTTGTGTAGGTTTTCAATATTCAGTAACGTGACAAATTCTGGGTGATCCCGGTAGTAGCGCAAAATAAATTGAACAATCTTCTCTAGCGAGCGCAACGGATCGAGTAAATCAAGCTTGAGCTTAGATTCCGCCACGTTAAAACGCTTATAGATTTCCTCAATCACCGCAACGAACAGGCCTTCCTTATTACCAAAATAGTAATAAATCATTCGATCGTGCGACTTGGCTGCCTTCGAAATTTTGTCGACGCTGCCGCCATCCAACCCGTATTGCGCAAAGATCTTAATGGCCGCCCGCAACAGGCTTGCACGCGTTGCCAGGGCCGCTTTTTCACGCACCCCTAACTTTCGAGGGGAGTCGTCTTGCGCCGAGCCGTTTGGAGACAGAATCATAAGAGTCATTGCCAGAGGGCAACAAATGTAATAAGGTACTAATTAATGTAGT
>JBILJY010000096.1:0-9464 GCA_044376975.1 Burkholderiaceae bacterium
GCGACCGGATCTTTCTCGAAGTGGGCAAACAACTGTCCCGTTGGGGCGCCCAGAGCCGCTTCAACAAGCGCTGCAGCTTCGCTAGAAGGAAAGGGGGCGACACGATCTTGAAGGAGAGCTAACTCATCGGCGATATCGGGAGGGATTAGATCTCGACGCGTAGACAAGACCTGACCGAACTTCACAAAAATCGGACCAAGCGACTCAAGAGCCAGCCTCAATCTCACACCCCGTGCCATCGTTGGGCGAGACCCTAAACGCGCAACCCATAGCAGACGAACAGCCAAAGGATGGTCAATGCCGGAGAGCACAAGCTCATCTAGCCGGTAACGCAACGCAATCAGAACGATGCGTAACAGTCGCGGCAAAGACATCATCGCGCGACGCTCCGACTTGCTTCCAGTCTGCGCAGGCGCGCACTGAAATCAGCGGCACGCTGCTCAAGCGCAGATAGTCGAGTCTGGGCTTGAGCGTGCTCTTGCGCGAAGGCCTCCATAACAGGACGCCCTGCGAGTGCATCCGTTTCTTCCGAGAGATATTCAGCTACATTTCGACCAAGTCCACGCAACGCATCGCTCAATCCTATTGCTGCGCTGCGCGCACTTTGCACAATCCGACGGGCAGCGATATCGCCCAAGAATTGCGCTAACGCATCCTCTGGATCAGGTCGCAAATCGCGCGAGAGCTCTGACACCACCTGTGCTAAGGCTGCCTGTCCGGACACATGCACATACTCCGCTATATCGGGACGCGAAGCCGATGAAAGCCATGCGACCGGATCAAAGAACTGCGGGTTAATCTCAAGCACAACATCTGGTGTGGTGCTAACTTCCGTGGGAACTAATTGCCCTGCAGCGGAAATCTGGAAAGTGAGCGCATACCCACCAAAGACAATTCGTAAGGTTTTTTCAGCGTGACGCGCCAAGCGCTCTGCCGCCCAGGGCTGCTGCCGCGCCAACAAATTGAAGGCATGCGCAAGCGCTTGGACCGGCTGAAAAACCTCTAAGGTCGGTAGAGAGGGAAAGGCTCGTCTCAAAGTATTGGACTATAGGAAGATGGACCATATTGGCACCAAACCGACAGTTTACCGGTTGTAGCGCAGTCACTCAGTAAAAACGCCCGCTTTCGCGGGCGCTTGACGCTTAATTTCTCAGCAAATTGGTAAGGTTTAGCTTGCCTGAGAAACCGGGACCTGTTGAATACCAGCCAACAACCAACCGCCTTGCTCTGGCTTGAACAGATTCCACACTTCTTCAAAGCGGAAAGCTTCTGCACCTGCCTGCTCACGCAGCATTCCAGAAAACCGCACGCTGGCCAGGTGACCATCGCTGACTTTTTCAATACCAAGCAGCTCAGCATTAAGCAACACCACTTCTGTGTGGTTTTGACCGGTCTGACCGCTCAGCTGCGCCTGCAATTCCTTCAAGAGATCATCGGTCAAGAAGTTGCGCAGTTCATTGACATTACCGCTATCCCACACCTTTTGGATCGAGACGAACTGCTGCTTGGCTTCACCCAAAAAGCGTTGTGTATCGAAATCGGTCGGGATAAACCAACTTTGATCAGGAGCGGGCGCATCGGAGCCAAAACCGGCAGCAGACATTGAACCTGTGGCCGAAGGGGGCAACTGGACAGGTGCGGCTGCGGGCTCTGACGACTGACGCCACATGTCAGTGGGTGCTGGGGCAGACCTCGTTGCAGAACCAGCACCTGCGCCCTGCATAGCAGGTCCAGCAGAGGCACTGCCGCGCATTCTGCGCAAGATAAACATGACGCCAAAGATCACAACGCCGGCGATCAAGGCCATCACGAGGAAGTCTGCCATTGCGCCGCCTAAGCCAAAATGCGACAAGAGCGCTGCAATACCCAAGCCAGCTGCAATACCGGCCAGAGGCCCGAGCCACCGCGAAGCACCGCTAGGCTTAGCTGCCGCCGCTGCACCAGCGGTCGAGCTAGCAGCCGCGGGGGCTGTTGCACTTTTCTGAGTCGTGGTCGACGCAGCGGGTGCTTGATTCGTTACGTTGCTGGATTGACGCCCAGCGTTACTGCCCTTGCCAACACGAGCGGCATCGGCATCAAAAGCCATACTGGTCAGTGCCAAGCCGCTCACCGCCAAAACAGCTGCTGCTACTAAACGTGAAAGGGAACGAGACATCGATTGCTCCTGAGCGAAAATCGCTAATAAAAAAGTACTGAGGTAATAATAGACCTGCTTACGACTACAAAGAAATGCTTTATTGACTCTAACAGCTAAATCAAATCTTACTAAAAGCTGAACGAAATTGTAAGTGAATAGACTGCTCCTGTCCAAATAAGTTCAGTTATTTGCTTATTAGATTTTGACGCCTTCGTGTAACGCGGTCAGACCCGCCGACAAATTGAAGTACTGAACACGGCTTAGGCCAGCATCGGACAGCATTTTCTTAAGGGTTTCTTGATCTGGATGCATGCGAATCGACTCTGCCAAATAGCGGTAACTCTCTGCATCACCCGCAACCTTACTGCCCAGCCAAGGCAAGACGTTAAACGAATACCAGTCATACACCGGCGCTAAGGGTTTGGCGATCTGCGAAAACTCGAGCACCAACAACTTACCGCTGGGGCGCAGCACGCGAGTCATTTCAGCTAGCGCGCGGTCTTTGTGCGTCATATTACGCAAACCAAACGCAACGCTGACACGATCAAAATAATTGTCCGGAAACGGCAAACGCTCGGCATCACACACCGCACATGGCAAGACGATCCCATCGTCAATCAACCGATCCCGCCCAACTCTCAACATCGAGTCATTGATATCGGTAAGCCAGACCTCTCCCTCAGACCCTGCCTGCTTGGCAAAGGCACGCGCCAAATCACCGGTTCCCCCAGCAATGTCGAGCACCTTCATCCCAGGCCGCACAGCGGCACGTCCAATGGTGAAGGCCTTCCAGACCCGATGCAATCCAGCCGACATAAGGTCGTTCATCACATCGTAGCGCGCTGCCACAGAATGAAATACCTGAGCAACCTTGCCAGCCTTCTCGGACTCAGCAACGGTCTGGAAACCAAAGTGGGTTTTATCGTCGGACATTGATGTTCGCTTAAAAAATTGCAAGTACTATTCTATTCGCTTCAAGTGCGATTCGTCGCCTGCAATTGCACTCAAAAACCTATCTACAACCAATACCCCTTGCGTGGAAACCAGACCAAAGCATGAAAGGACCTGCGTTTACGATCCGCCCCCAGGGCGACCGGTGCCTGAGTCTGGACTTTGGCCAAGAAATTAGCGCTGAGACAGGACTAATGTGTTTAAGCGCAGCCGCCACCTTGCGCGCTGCGCAGATTCCCGGCGTGTCCGACATCGTGCCCTCATACACCGCGGTCGCTTTGTTTTACTCGCCGGGCATACACGCGACACCCGTTACCTTTGCAAGCCTGTCGCAAGAGGTCACGCGCATTCTGAGCGGTGAGTTGCTGCCGGCCAACGCCTCGTTGCGACTGATCAAGATCCCTGTCTGTTACGGCGGCGTCCACGGACCAGACCTCAGCGACGTGGCCAAGCGCGCAGGCCTGACCGAAGAGGAAGTCATTACCAAACATAGCGCCTCTGACACGATGGTGTTTTCACTTGGCTTCTCGCCTGGCCACCCCTACATTGGCATCCACGACGAAATTTTTGCAATTCCACGACGAGACGTACCACGCAAAGTGGTGCCCCGTGGTTCAGTCGCAATCGCAAATCGCCAGTCTACAATTTATCCAAACCATCTTCCTTCAGGCTGGCATATTCTGGGCGCAACACCGCTCAGACTCTTTGACCTCGCACGCGAGCAATCGTCACTGCTTTTGCCGGGCGACAAGATTCAATTCGTCCCCATCGACCAAAAGGAATTCGAGCGGCTAGCGGCTGAGATTGATGGGGCGCACCCATGAGTATGGTCGTCATCAAGCCAGGCATGCTCTCGAGCTTTCAAGATGCGGGGCGACACGGACATCAACCTCTTGGCATCTCGGTCGTCGGAGCGATGGATCAGCGCGCACACCGTCTGGCGAATATTCTGGTCGGCAATGACGCACAAACCGCAAGCCTAGAGATCACGCTCACAGGTCCAACACTTAAGTTCAAAGAACCCTGCTGCATCGCACTGAGTGGTGCTGACTTGAGCGCAACACTGAACGGCCAAACTGTCGCCCTGAATCGGCCACTCATTGTGCGCCCGCAGGACGAGCTAGCTTTTGGGGCGCGCAAGCATGGCACCCGCTGTTACTTAGCGGTACATGGAGGCTTTGCACTAACCCCCGTGCTCGGCAGCACCAGCACCTACCTTCGCAGCCACTTCGGTGGCTGGCATGGCCGTGCGCTGCAAAAAGGTGACGAGATCGCCTTAGCGCGACCACTAAAGAATAAAAGCCTGGAAGCCGTTGCAATGGAGCTCTGGGCAATCAAAATTTATCTGCCTGCCGCGATCGCTGATTCTTCGCGTCAGCGCATTCGCTTGATCAAGAGCGCGCTGTGGAATGAGTTCACGCCGGAGAGTTGTGTGGCGCTCTTGACCGAAACATTTCGCGTCAGCTCAGACTCTGAGCGGATGGGGTATCGCCTTACCGGCACACCACTTTTGATGAGCAAGCCACGACAATTATTATCTGAAGCAACCACCTTTGGCACCATTCAAGTGCCCGCAGGAGGGCAGCCCATCATCTTGATGGCAGACCGACAAACCACCGGCGGCTATCCCAAGATGGCTTATGTCGCAACGGTCGATTTACCCCTTCTGGCGCAACGCGCACCGGGTGATGCGCTAAAGTTCGAAGCTATCACGCTCGAGCGCGCGCAAGAACTCGACGCAGCACGGGAGCGCGCCTGGCAAGCGCTCTCGCAAACAGTAAAACCGATACAAGACCTACTTTTAAAACATTGAGGTGACACCACATGGCACTGCGAATTGACTTGAACTGCGATATGGGCGAAAGCTTTGGCGTCTGGAAGCTGGGGAACGACGAGGGCATCATGCCTTATGTTTCCTCTGCAAACATCGCCTGTGGGTTTCATGGTGGGGATCCCGCCACCATGCGCAAGACGGTGGCCGCAGCGCTTAAGCATGGCGTCGCGCTTGGCGCACACCCCGGCCTGCCAGATCTGCAAGGCTTCGGCCGCCGCAACATGGCGATTACCGACCAAGAGGCTTACGACATGATGGTGGTACAGATTGGTGCACTTGCTGCCGTCGCCGCCTCGCAAGGGGCAAAGCTGCGTCACGTTAAGGCGCACGGTCAGCTCTACAACATGGCCGTTAAAGACGAAGGGCTTGCCCGCGCACTTGCACAAGCCACTTACGACGTCGACAAGACCCTCGTGTTCTTTGTTTTGGCGAGCAGCCCAATGGTGCGCATTGCCGAGTCAGTGGGCGTGACTGTCGCCAGCGAAGTCTTTGGTGACCGCAACTACATGCCTGACGGCACGTTGAGCCCACGCAACAAGCCAGGTGCAATGATCGAGGACGTGCAGATCTCAATCAAGCAAGTATTGCAAATGGTTAAGACCGGCACCTTAACGGCTAACGACGGCAGCATTGTCAAAGTGCAAGCCGACACGCTTTGCATTCATGGCGACCAACCCGGCGCTGTGACGTTCGCAAAAGCCATTCGCGAAGCGTTGCAGGCCGAGGGGATCGAAGTCAGCGCTTAAACCAACACGCGTTCAATGCCGCCGTTATTGGCTTTTTTGACATAGTCTTCCAGCCAATCGGCGCCTAGAATGTGGCGCGCCATTTCGACCACGATGTAGTCTGCCTTGGCGCCACTGTCGGCTTCAAAACGTGACAACCCTTGCATGCATGAAGGGCAGGACGTTAACAGCTTGATGTCGCCATCAAACCCGTCCTTACGCAAGGCAGCCGTGTTTTTCGCAAGCTCTTCTTCTTTACGAAACCGCACTTGCGT
This sequence comes from Burkholderiaceae bacterium, assembly GCA_044376975.1. GTDB lineage: Bacteria > Pseudomonadota > Gammaproteobacteria > Burkholderiales > Burkholderiaceae_B > Zwartia. The sequence goes on from JBILJY010000096.1 coordinate 5,923, forward strand.
CGAAATATCCGGACGCGTCACAGCCAGCGTGCCAGACTCGCCGCAACAACGCTCAGTTTTGATTGCGCTATCACCCACCAATGAACGAACCGTCTTCATCGGATCCTGTAACTTCATCGGCGTGTGGCAGGGGTCGTGATACATGTAACGGGTACCCTGTATACCCTCGAGCTTGATACCTTTTTCGAGCAGATACTCATGGATATCAATCAAACGGCAGCCTGGAAAAATCTTTTCAAACTCGTAACCGGCAAGCTGGTCGTAACAGGTCCCGCAACTCACCACTACAGTCTTGATATCAAGATAGTTCAAGGTGTTGGCGACGCGGTGGAACAGCACCCGGTTATCCGTAATGATTTGCTCGGCCTTGTCATTCATGCCATTACCGCGCTGAGGGTATCCGCAGCAAAGATAGCCCGGGGGCAACACCGTTTGAACACCTGCGTGCCAGAGCATGGCTTGTGTTGCCAGCCCAACCTGTGAAAACAAGCGTTCTGAGCCACAGCCTGGAAAATAAAAGACCGCTTCCGTATCGGCTGGCACACTCGGCGGACGAATGATTGGCACGTAATCAGCATCTTCAATATCAAGCAGTTTGCGCGCAGTCTGCTTAGGCAAACCACCGGGCATCTTCTTGTTGATAAAGTGGACAATCTGTTCGCGGATCGGTGGTTTACCAACCGTTGCCGGTGGGGCACTGGTCTGCTTGCGTGCAAACTTGGAAAGCACATCATGTGCCAGTCGTTGTAACTTATAGCCAACACCCACCATCGCCAGACGGGTTGCATTAATCGTGGCTGGATCTTTCGCGTTCAGAAAGAACATCGCAGTCGACGTGCCGGCGTTAAATGACTTACGCCCCATGCGTCGCAACAAGGCACGCATGTTCATCGAGACATCACCAAAGTCGATATCAACCGGGCACGGGTTGTAACATTTGTGGCAAACAGTGCAGTGGTCCGCAACGTCTTCGAACTCTTCCCAATGCTTGAGGCTAATTCCGCGACGCGTTTGCTCTTCGTATAAGAATGCTTCGATGAGTAATGAAGTCGCGAGGATTTTGTCGCGCGGCGAATAAAGAAGGTTAGCCCGCGGCACGTGCGTGGCGCAGACCGGCTTGCACTTACCGCAACGCAAACAGTCTTTGATCGAGTTGCTAATGGCGCCAATCTCACTTTGTTGCATGATGATCGACTCATGACCCATCAAGCCAAAGCTTGGTGTCCAGGCATGGCGCAGATCAGCGCCCGGCATCAGCTTGCCTGCGTTAAAGTGATTGTGCGGATCGATCTGACGCTTATAGTTCTGAAACGGCGCAAGTTCTGCTTCGGTCAGGAACTCATACTTCGTCAGACCAATGCCGTGTTCACCAGAAATCACCCCATCTAAATCACGTGCAATTTGCATGATCCGCACGACGGCCTCGTTGGCCTCGCGCAGCATCTCGTAGTCATCAGAGTTCACCGGGATGTTGGTGTGTACGTTGCCATCGCCTGCGTGCATATGCAAGGCGACAAACACGCGGCTCTTAAGCACGCGATCATGCACTGCTTGCATCTCCGTCAAAACCGGCGCGAAGTCGTTACCGCCAAAGAGGCCAGCAAGTTCAGCCTTCACCTCTTTTTTCCAAGAAATACGCAAGGTCCGGTCTTGCACAATATCAAACACACGAGCTTGCGGATGCCGGGTCAGCCGCTCATCGAAGGCAGGCTTTAAGTCAGACAGGCCGTGGGCAACCAAAGGCTGTAGCCCCTCAGCCAATGGCATATCGAGATTCTCAAGCACCCACGACCACCGTCCTCGAACACGCGTAATCATCTCGGTCGCATGCCGACGTCGTTCATCCAACGCTTCTTCGAGCGAGGCGCCCTCTTCGCTGGCGCGATCGAGCTTGGCAATCGCCAAGTCTCCATCGAGCGCCGACTGCAACGCATCAAGCAGCTTGAGCTTGTTACGCGTCGACAATTCGATATTGATGCGCTCAATGTGATCGGTGTACTCACCCATCCGCCCAAGCGGAATCACAACGTCTTCATTAATTTTGAAAGCATTGGTATGACGAGCAATCGCCGCTGTGCGCGCACGATCGAGCCAAAACTTCTTACGCGCCTCGGCACTGACTGCGATGAAACCTTCGCCATGACGCGTATTAGCGAGACGAACCACTTCACTGGTCGCTGCCGCAACGGCTGCGTCGTCGTCTCCGACTATGTCGCCGATGAGGACCATCTTTGGGAGCACGCCGCGTTTACTTTTGGTGGAATACCCCACCGCGCGCAGATATCGCTCGTCAAGATGCTCAAGTCCCGCGAGCAAGGCGCCCTGCGCACGACCTTGTGTGTCTAGATAATTTTTAATTTCAACAATCGAAGGAATCGAGTCGCGCGCTTGACCAAAAAACTCAAGACAGACTGTCCGTGTGTGGCTAGGCATGCGATGCAATATCCAACGCGCCGCTGTAATTAAGCCATCACAGCCTTCTTTCTGAACACCGGGCAGCCCCGACAAAAACTTATCGGTGACATCTTTACCAAGACCAACTTTGCGAAACCTTGCGCCGTCGATTTCAAGGATCTCGGTGCGCAACACACGTGCGCCGGCCGCAGCCGCGCCATCGGACCACTGCAACTCAAAGCGCACTAAACCTGCTTCGTGAATCTTGCCTAGGTTGTGATCCAACCGCGTGACATCGAGCCAATTACCTTGTGGGTCTACCAACCGCCACCAGGCGAGGTTATCCAAGGCAGTACCCCACAGCACGGCTTTTTTGCCACCCGCGTTCATAGCGACGTTACCGCCGACACAGGACGCATCGGCAGACGTTGGATCAACAGCAAACACTAACCCGTTCTCGTCAGCGATGTCGGATACACGACGCGTGACAACGCCCGCGCCCGCACGCACCGTCGCGACGGGCTTATCTACGCCGGGTAGAGGCCCAATTTCAACCGGACCAAGCGTGTCAAGCTTTTCAGTGTTGATGACAGCCGAGCGCCAAGTCAATGGAATGGCACCGCCGGTATAGCCAGTACCACCACCACGAGGAACAATGGTCAGGCCCAGTTCAATGCAGGCACGCACCATCGAGGCGATCTCTTCCTCGGTGTCGGGCGTCAGGACGACAAAGGGATACTCGACGCGCCAATCGGTTGCATCCGTCACATGCGAGACGCGGGAGAGACCGTCAAATTTGATGTTGTCACGAGCGGTACGCTTGCCGAGCACCTTAAGCACCTGCCTACGCAACTGCCCAATACGCTCAAACTCTCCGGCGAAATCACGAACAGCCTCGTGCGCACGCGTCAACAAACTCGCGACCTTCTCGTCTCGTCCGGCATTATCGTCCGCACGGCGTTGATCGATTTCCTTGAGACGATGCTCAAGCGCCTCAACCAGTAATTTGCGTCGCTTCGGATTGTCGAGCAGATCATCTTGAAGGTAGGGATTGCGGCGCACCACCCAGATATCGCCCAAGACTTCATAAAGCATGCGGGCCGAACGCCCTGTACGGCGCTCGCCACGTAAATCAGACAACAACACCC
>JBILJY010000097.1:0-9461 GCA_044376975.1 Burkholderiaceae bacterium
CGTAGTCAGGCGTACGGATTTTTTGAGGGGCAGTTTCTATGCGAGCCATGTCATCTCGGTAAGTCGGTAGCTTAATTAAGTTTGATGTCTGCTGCTTTGATGACGCCCGCCCAAGTTGTCATTTCAGCTTTGAAGAATTCTGCGAATTTTTCTGGTGTCCCACCCTGAGGCTGTGCACCAAGAGACACTAATCTTGTCGATACTTCAGGTGAAGAGATTGCCTTATTGAATAAAGCATTAATCTGAGTCACTGTATCTTTTGGGATACCCGCTGGGCCAATCACTCCCCACCATACGAATGCTTTGAACTCAGCGAATCCTTGCTCTGCGAACGTCGCAACGTCCGGAAGTGCGCTGGAACGCGTTGGGCTCGTAATGCCGAGTGCGCGTAGCTGGCCTGAGCGGACATAAGGTGTTGCGCCAAGTTGGTTATTGAAAAACAACTGAATTTGGCCACCAATTAAGTCGGTGTATACCGCAGCGCCTCCCTTATATGGCACGTGTACGCCCTCCATGCCGGTTTGACGTTTGAATAGCTCAAAAGCTAAATGCTCAGCGGTGCCGCTGCCACCCGAGCCCACGTTGAGGCTTCCAGGCTTGGCTTTTGCTTGCGCGAGTAGTTCTTTTATATTTTTTGCGGCGACGGTGGGTGAAGCTAACAGGACCATCGGGACAGTGCCTACCAGTACAATTTGCGTCAGGTCTGTTGCTGCGTTGTAGCCGGCATTAGCGTAAAGATTGTTATTGATTGCATTGGCATTTGATCCAAGCAAAAGCGTGTAGCCATCGGGGTCGGACTTCGCGACAAACGCCGAGCCTACGTTACCGCCAGCGCCGGTACGATTTTCGACGATGACGAGCTTCCCCAATTTGGTCGAAATGTAATCGGCTAGTGTGCGCGCAACGATATCTACGCCTCCGCCCGGGGCATAAGGCACAACCAGCTTGATCGGTTTAGCGGGAAAGCTTTGTGCCTGAGCTGGCAAGGCCCCTAGTCCGCCCAATAGAGCCGCGGCACCGAGGGCGATAACTGCAGAACGTCTAGCAAGGAATGCTTTCATGGTTTGTCTCCAAATATTTTTTAGGCTCAGTCGCGACGCGGAAAGCTGCCTGTTCGCCCTGATTTTGTACCGTCAACCTTATTATTCATACGTCAGTCTGTCAATTGATTTCGGTATGGCGCACTTTTGCGCTGTGCACCGAGGCATTCGATGTATTCTTTTACCGAGATTGTCTACACAGCAATGGTTGGCAAACCATCAAACTATCTTTGAGGTTAGATTTGTCGATTACGCCGAAAACACCGTCACTATTGTTTACGCCATTCGAGTTGGCGGGAAGGCCCTTGCGTAATCGAATTGTGCATGCCTCGATGACGTCCCTTACTGTACGAAACGGCAATGTAGCGCCAGAGCAAATTGCATACTTTGCTAATAGAGCACGGGGTGGGGCTGCGATGGTTATCACTGAACCATTTTCGATGTCGCCGCTGCAGGCGGTTCCAACTAAGACACACGCCTTTGAGCCGTCTAACGCAGAGGGATTGACGCGCATGGCGACGGAGGTTGAAGGCCAAGACTGCCGACTATTAGCGCAGATACAGGACCCCGGGCGTGCCCGACATCATGCCGGCAGGCATCTCAATGCAGTTGCACCTTCCGTATTGCCGGATGATATGAGTTGGTCGGTACCTCGAGCCTTGACCGCGCCTGAGATAAAAAAGTACGTCGCTGATTTTGCGCAAAGCTCGGCGCGCCTACAGACATACGGGTTTAGCGGTGTTGAACTTTCCTGCGGCCATGGACACTTGTTCCACCAGTTTCTATCGCCGCAGTCCAATATCCGCGATGACACCTATGGCGGTAGTTGGGAGAATCGATGTCGATTTATTGCTGAGATCGTCTCTGCCGTCCGTAAGCAGTGTGGGCCTACTTTCATTATTGGCCTCAAGCTCCCAGGGGACGATGGCCTACCAGGAGGTATCGGTCCGGAGGCGGCTGCGACCATTGCTTCGCTTTTGACGGCGAGCCAAGAGGTTAGCTATGTATGCTTTGCGCAAGGCACGCATGCAAACTCACTGGAAATGCACATACCCGATCGATTTGGACCGCGAACGACTTATCGTGAATTGATTCGTACGCTGCGTCGTGCGATCCCGAATATCCCGTTGATGTCGCTTGGACGAATCAGTGACCCTGCAGAGGCCGAAGGTATTTTGGCTTCCGGCGAGGCGGAGTTGATCGGAATGGGACGGGCGTTGATTGCGGACCCTGCTTGGCCGCTTAAGGTGATGCAGTCGCGTGTTAATGAGATTCGATACTGTGTTGCATGCAATACATGTTGGGACACGATCATTAATCGGCATGAGTCGTTGGCTTGTGTCAATAACCCGCGGGTGCGAAAGGCCGATGAGGTCGACTATTGGCCCACGGCGGCCACAGAGCTAAAGCGTGTTGTCGTGGTGGGTGCAGGTATTGCTGGCATGGAGGCAGGATGGATCGCTGCGGCGCGTGGACACCAGGTAACAATATTGAGCTCAGGTGCGCAAATTGGTGGCAAAGCATGGCTACGTTCGCACTTACCCGGAGGTGAAGAGGTAAGCAGTGTTTATGATTATCAAACAGTAGCAGCGATGCGAGCGGGTGCAAAAATTGAGTTGGGCATCACGGCGCAGATCCAGACCCTACTGGATGTTAGTCCTGACGTTGTGGTCTTAGCGACCGGGGGTTCAATGATCCCGCCATCTTGGTTGCCCGAGCAAGTTCAGCGAGATGGTTTCGTTTTGGATTTGCGCCAAACGATGCGGGATTTGTTAAAAGTGACCGTTAGGCAGCGAGGCACTGCCGTTCTTTTCGATATGGATCACACGGAAGCCACCTACGCTGCGGCAGAGAAGCTGCACACGCTATTTGATCGCGTTTGTATCCTCACCCCCAGGCACTCACTGGCAGACGATATGGCTGTCGTTACGCGTCAAGGTGTACTGCGACGAATCTATACAAAAAAAATAGAGGTGCACTTGTTGGCTCAGCCACTGTGGGATGGCGGTATGGAGGAGGGTGTGTTGACCTGGCAGAATGTCATTACTGGGGAGCGCAACTTGATTCCCGATGTAGCCCTCTTGACCTACGCTACGCCACGGCGACGTAATGATCTGTTGTTAGACGCACTCATGCAGCGCGGCATTCCAACGATGACTGTCGGTGACTGCAAGTCACCGAGAGACATGATCGCTGCGACCGCTGACGGCCATTTGGTTGGGCACCAAATTTAATAAAATGCCTTCTCATCAAGCGATAGGTGTGGGAAAGCGCTCAACACGTTGGATGGTCCTGCCGGTGATCCGGGTTGTAAATAGCTAGGGTTAAGTTCACCTAGTGTGTTTACACCGAGCAATCCCATGCAGATGCGAACTTCATCCTGCAGGATCTCGAGCATCCGGACGACGCCATCCGCACCATTGGCCGCGAGACCATAACATTGCATACGACCTAGGCCAACCATGTTCGCACCCAACGCGATCGCTTTAACAATATCTGTTCCGCGATTAAAGCCGCCGTCAACAATGACCTGAGCACGACCATTGACGGCTTGCACGACCTCAGGGAGTACCGCGAGCGAGCCACGATCATGATCAAGTTGCCGACCACCGTGGTTTGATACGTACACCATATCGACGCCGTGTTCAACGGCGATTGCTGCATCTTCGGCTGTTGCAATACCTTTGAGAATGAGCGGAATGGAGAGCTTCGACTTTAGTCGGTCCACATCTTTCCAGGTGAGTGTTGGCTGGAACTCTCGACCCGGAACCACGCTACGACGAATGTTGCGTTTCGCGGAATCACGCTCGCGGCGACTGTAGTGTGCGGTGTCCACAGTCAGACAGAAGGCACCGTAGCCCGCAGCGACCGTGCGAGCGGCAAGGTCATCCACCCAGTTCTCATCGCCGTGCACATACAGCTGGAATATCTTTAAGGTGTCTGGCGCTGCGGCTGCAGTGGCTTCAATACCCGGTTGACACACCGAGCTAAGCATGTGGGCAACGCCATAACGTCCAGCGGCGATCGAGGAGGTTGCACCAGCACCCTCAGCAAACACCTCTAAGCTGCCAACAGGCGCTAACAGCACAGGTAGCTTCAAGTCGCGGCCTAAGAAGCGGGTGCCAGTATTGACATGGCTTACATCGCGCAAGACGCGAGGCTTAAAGGCTAGTGATTCAATTGCGGCACGGTTACGACTAACCGTGGTCTCGGTCTCTGTTCCGCCGACGATGTAGTCCCAGTTATCGTGATTCAGCTTTTGACGAGCTTTTTGCACAATCTCGTGAAGCGTTAAAAAGGTAGGCGAGTAGGGGGCTGCTTGCTGCGGTGATGTTGTCATGTTCAGAGATGTTGCTTCTTTAGATTGGTTTAGTTTGACGCTAACTTAGGCGCGGCTAGGAATTTTGTCAATGACGGCGGTTGCGCACTGAGGTTTCCTTTAAGAATGCTTAGAATTCATAACATTCGGTAATATGACGGGTTGAGTTGATTGCACCCTTATTCGGACTTTTTTCATGAACAAAGCCTTAGTCCTCGAGATGGCACCGACGGGAACCCTTCGTGTTGCCTTAAATATGATCAATTTTTTGTTGATCAGTGGAAAAAATTCTGAGGGAGTTCCCGTCGGTGTTGCCCCCGATCTCGCGCGCACAATTGCCGAGCGCATAGGGGTGCCGTTGCAGTTGATTCAGTATGGCTCCCCGGGAGAGCTTGCGGACGACGCAGACAAGAACGTTTGGGATATCGGCCTGATCGGAGCCGAACCCGTGCGTGCTCAAAAAATTGATTTTTCAACGGCTTATGTTGAGATTGAAGCCACCTATCTCGTGCCGCCTGATTCCAGCCTTAAACATGCGTCTGAGGTTGATCGTCCAGGCAATCGAATTGCGGTGTCTGCGCGCAGCGCATATGACCTGTGGCTCACCCGCAATATCCAGCATGCACAGCTCCTGCACGCCGAAGGTTTTGAGGCGACGTTCGCATTGTTTGTGGAGCAGAAACTTGAAGCCATGGCTGCGTTAAAGCCGGGCTTGCTGGGTGACGCGGCGCGCTTGCCGGGCTCCCGCATTTTAGAGGGCAACTTTACAACTGTTCAACAGTCTATTGGCGTGCCCAAGGGGCGTCTTGCTGCCGCGACTTATCTGCAGGCGTTTGTCAATGAAATCAAACGAGGCTTGGTCGCACAGTTGATTGCAAAACACAACGTAAAAGGTCTATCCGTTGCCCCCTGACTCTTATCTGGGCTCGGCCAATCGTGCTGATTTTGTAATTATCGGGGCTGGCATCGCAGGTGCCTCGGCGGCCTACTGGCTTGCACCACATGGCAAAGTCGTCATCCTTGAGCGGGAGGCACACGCTGGCTATCACTCGACAGGGCGCTCGGCTGCTTTGTACATGGCGAGTTACGGAAATGAACAGGTACGAGCTCTCACGCTTGCCAGCAAGCCTTTTTTTGATGCGCCACCGCATGGTTTTTCAGAACACCCCCTGCTCAGCCCGCGAGGTGCCTTGATGGTGGCCGAACGCGGACAGGAGCTTGTGCTTGAGCAACATTGGGCTGTGTTGGAGCAAATGAAAACTGGCGCGCGCCGGCTGACGCCAGCGCAAGCGTGCGAGCTTTCTCCCGCCCTGAGAACCGAACGAATCGTCGACGCATTGATTGAGCCTGATGCTGCCGACATGGATGTTAATGCGATTCATCAAGGTTACTTGCGGGGTCTCGTTGCGCAAGGTGGCGAACTGCGCATGAATAGCGAGGTAGTGGATTTGGTCCGACACGAGGATCGCTGGATTGTGACGACAAAAGGAAATGAAAACTGGCAGGCACCGATCGTTATTGATGCTGCTGGTGCCTGGGCTGATGAGATCGCTCATCTTGCGGGGGCGACTAGGGTTGGTCTGCAGCCTTGTCGGCGCTCGGCGTTACTTTTCACGCCTGAGGGCTTTGGCGATTTTTCAAAGTGGCCGATGACTTATGGGGCATCAGAGAATTGGTATTTCAAACCCGATGCAAGGCAGATGTTGGTTTCCCCGGCGAATGCGGATCTCGTAGCTCCGCAAGATGTACAACCTGAAGAGCTAGACATCGCCATCGCAATTGATCGCATTGAGTCCGTCACGCGCTTCAAAATAAGGCGCCCGAGTCATACGTGGGCCGGGTTGCGTTCATTTGTTGAGGATCATGGGCTGGTGGGCGGCTTTGATGAGATCCAGCCAGGTTTTTTTTGGATAGCAGCACAAGGTGGGTATGGTATTCAAACGTCACCCGCGATGGGTGAGGCGTGTGCCGCGCTCGTTCGAGGCATGCCTATCCCTTCAGCAATTGCAGATTGGGGGCTAACGAAAGAGATGCTCAGTGCGTCGAGACTTGGTTGACTAGGACCGTCTGATTCGCCAGAGGTCCATCAAGTCCTTAGCAAGAGGCGGCAATGAAATTAGAATCAAAAATCCCGCTAGGGGAACGGTGGTGATGTAGCCGAAGTGCTTGAATGACGTTGCACCCACGATCGCACCGATTAAGAATAGTGAAAAAATGATGAGATGGACTCTAAGTTTCTCGCGGTCGGCGACTACGCGTTTTTGAGGCATCGACGAATGATCTCGGTTCCAATACAACAACCGCCCGAGTTCGATTCCAATGTCGGTGACGATACCCGTCATGTGCGTCGTACGGATTTCCGCTTTCGAAATCTTGGTCATGATGGCGTTTTGTAAGCCCATCACAAAACACAACACCAAGATGGTCGTCGGCACAAAAACTTCAACCAATACGTTGAGCGAAAAACCGAGTAAGCCAAAGACAAGCAGTAAAGCCGCTTCAAGGCATAACGAAAGGGCGAACTCGCTATGCAGTTGTTTGCGTCTTGCCCAGTTGATTAAGATCGCTGTCACGGCAGCGCCAGATACAAAACTCAGCAAAAATGCGATGCCCGCAAGCACAATGCCGATTTCATTAATGACGAGATCGTCGGCGATGCCCGAGATGATGCCAGTCATGTGCGAGGTGTAGCGCTGACCAGCCAGAAAGCCGCCGGCGTTCACGGCACCTGCGATAAAGGCCAGAATCCCACCTAGGGCCCAGTTATTTTGCTTGTTGCGAATCCGGTCTGTGAGCGTCACAGACAAGGTAGCGAACTGACGCAGGCTCAAATCGATTCAACTTTTCTAGTAATGGTTGGCGATGGTGGGTCGTTCGAGCCCTCGGGGTCAAATCCAAAGACGAGACTAAACCGCGTGAACGCTTGCGTATCACTTTGGATTGTATGGAAAATTTGTTGTTTTGTGTCGTAAGGCGAATCGATTGAATTCTGACGGTCGCATAGCCCCTAAACTCGAGCGCTAAGCTAATATCTCAGTCAAATAAAGAGATTCAATCCCTAAAGGAGTCGCTCATGCTAGAAAGGCTTTTTCAATTACGTGCACAACAGACGGATGTACGAACAGAACTCGTAGCAGGTCTGACGACCTTTCTGACGATGTCCTACATATTATTTGTCAATCCTGCGATCTTGTCCTCGACAGGCATGGATAAGGGGGCGGTGTTTGTTGCCACCTGTTTGGCCGCTGCAATTGGTAGTTTGATGATGGCGTTTGTTGCGAACTGGCCGGTAGGCATGGCTCCCGGCATGGGCCTGAATGCTTTCTTTGCTTTTGCGGTGGTAGGGGGCATGGGATTCACCTGGCAACAAGCACTGGGTGCTGTATTTATATCGGGCGTTATATTTCTGCTGCTGACGATCACGGGGGCACGTGCGTGGTTGATCGCGGGCATTCCGAGCGCCTTGCGCAGTGCCATCGTAGCCGGCATCGGATTATTTCTTGCGATCATTGCCTTGAGTGGCGCGGGTATCGTCGTAGCACACCAAGCAACCAAAATCACCTTGGGTAGTCTGCATGAGCCCTCTGTGCTCTATGCCATTTTCGGCTTCTTTGTTATCGCAGCACTTGATGCTTTACGGGTGCGCGGTGCAATCCTCATTGGAATTTTGGCAGTCACAGTGATTGCGACGCTAAACGGACATAATGAATTTGCGGGATTCTTTGCAGCGCCGCCTAGCTTGTCACCGACCTTCTTGCAGATGGATTTATCGGGTGCGTTGCAGGCGGGTTTAATTAGTGTGATTATGGTTTTTGTTTTGGTCGAGGTATTCGATGCAACAGGGACACTGATCGGTATTGCAAAGCGTGCGGGCCTCGTGACAGATGAGAAGAAGGGCAACTTGGGGCGCGCCCTGTTTGCCGACAGCACGGCGATTGTGGCTGGCGCTGCGCTTGGTACCAGCAGCACGACCGCCTACATCGAAAGTGCGGCGGGCGTTCAAGCGGGTGGGCGTACAGGGTTAACTGCACTTGTCATTGGGCTACTGTTTTTGGCCGCTCTGTTTATTTCCCCACTTGCAGGCTCCGTACCTGCATACGCAACGGCACCGGCGCTTTTGTATGTCGCTGGGTTAATGATGCGCGAGTTCAAAGAAATTAACTGGGATGACATTACGGATGCCGTCCCCGCCGCGATGACGGCCCTCATCATGCCATTCACATACTCAATTGCGAACGGCTTGGCGTTTGGTTTTATTAGTTATGTTGTCTTGAAAACAATGACCGGTAAGGTTCGTAGCCTGCATCCCGCTACGTGGCTGGTCGCAATATTGTTTTTAGCCAAGTTCGTGTATTTCTAACATCTAGAGTTAATCCTCGCCTCTATTGTTTGATGGCGAGGATTTCTTTGTGGGCATAGGGCGTTAGATGATTCGCAAAGACGCTCCATGGCAAGATCACTCCGTCAAATGCACGGGCGACGTGGGGTAAGAACCCGTCGACATAAAACCCATCCGTAGTCATACAGAAAGAAAAATCAGCGGTAGGTGGTAAGTCGAATTGACTGTAGCCATTAATCATTGATGGATCAAATTCTTTTTCTGTTTTCGCGAGAGCTTCGAAGTGTGCCTCAGCGAACTTCTGTGCCGTCAGCGCCCACGATGCATTTGTAAATAGATCCGTCGCTCGCAAAGGCCGATCTAGGCTAAGGGCGTAGGCGCTGCACTCTGTTCCGCTAGTTGGGTAGGCCCCCGTCATCACATCAGATTGTTTGGTTTTTTGAAGCCAGTCCTTGCTGAGCTCGGTTAGACGAACCACATACGATTCAGATCCTCTGGCTTCGTCTAGTTTGATTCGATCAGTAAAGGCCAAGTAGCGATTGATGTTCTGAGCCGGTGCAGAAGCGCTGTCAAGTTGCACATAGTTGCGTTGAGCCGTGTAAATGCTTTGCTCTGCAGCCGAGATCCGGATGACACTGTCGACAACTGTGTACGCTTTAAACCCTTTTATCAATTCCCCAGTTGCTTTGAAATCTTTAATCCGATCAGAGTAAGCATCCGCAAGACAGCGTTTGGCTTGCACGGCATCAACTTTGGACGCGTC
>JBILJY010000266.1:0-2610 GCA_044376975.1 Burkholderiaceae bacterium
GCAATCCGTCGTTTGTACGCAGTGGATGAGGTCTTCAAGGTTATGAGGCTCGGCGGGGTCGGGGTGGTGATTCGGGAATGTGCCATCGACTTCGCAAAAGAGTTCAGTGACCTCGCACCCCAGTCCTCGAAACAGTTGCGGCGCAACGGCTCCGGCAACGCCGTTACCGCAGTCAATCGCAATTTTCATTGGACGCTTGAGCTTAATGTCGCCTAGGACCCGCGCCAAGTAGGGGGTCAGGATATCGACGCTTTTTGCCTCGCCTGGTGTTGTGGCGTATGCGGGGCCTGCCGCGACCTCATCGCGCAATGCCAAAATTGCATCGCCATGTAGTGTGCCTCCCCCCATCATCATTTTGAAACCGTTGTATTCGGGCGGGTTGTGGCTACCCGTCACCGCAACGCCAGAGCCGGTTTTTAGGGTGTAGGCGGCGAAGTAGACTAACGGGGTGGGTACTTGACCTACATCGATGGTGTTAATGCCTCCCTGGCGCATGCCCTCTTGTAGGGCGCCGGCCAATTCGGGGCTGCTCAGACGACCATCCCGACCGACGACCATTGTCGTGACGCCCACCGCATGGGCTCGTGCGGCTAGGCCGCGTCCAAGTTCGCGCGCAAAGGCGGGATTGAGTGCAGTGGGTACGACGCCACGAATGTCGTAGGCTTTGAAACTCGAATGTGGAAACGGATGTGATGCGGACACGAGTGCTGCTCCGGGTTCGGTGGGCACACTAAAAAGCCGGGTGAGCCCAAGACGCAAAATGAATCCCGTATTATCGCCTATTTGACTAGTGGGAAGCGTCCTGAGAACCTCTTAATTGATGACGGTTTTCAATGAACTACCCTACAATTTGTTGAATGGTTACAAAAAAATTGACCGGTAAGTACAACCCTAAAATGAGATTTGAATGAGCGTATTGAAACAACTGCAGGACATCGTTGGCGCTGCTCAGGTGTTAACCGGCGAGGCAATGGATCCTTATGTAGTGGATTGGCGGGGGCGTTATCGCGGTCAGGCGTTGGCTGTTGTGCGTCCGGCTTCGACACAAGAGGTCGCTGACGTCGTCAAAGTCTGTGTCTCCAATAGAACACCGATCGTACCTTCTGGAGGCAATACCAGCCTATGTGGCGGGGCAACGCCTGATGATACTGGGCGTGCGGTGGTGGTTTGCCTGGCGCGCTTAAACAAGGTGCGAGCGATTGATACAGATAACGACACGATGACGGTCGAAGCCGGTTGTATTTTGCAAGCGGTACAAGAGGCAGCGCGTGGCGCTGACCGGTTGTTCCCGCTCAGTTTGGCGGCCGAGGGTAGCTGCACCATTGGTGGCAATTTGGCCACCAATGCCGGAGGCACCCAGGTACTGCGTTATGGCAATACGCGTGATCTCGCCTTGGGGCTGGAAGTTGTGACGGCGCAAGGCGAGATTTGGCACGGACTGCGCGGATTGCGCAAGGACAATACGGGCTACGACCTGAGAGACTTGTTCATTGGAAGCGAAGGCACGCTGGGCATCATCACCGCTGCGACGCTGAAGTTATACCCGTTGCCGGTTGCCCAGCGCACCGCGATGCTGGCGTTAAACACCATGGAGGATGCAATCACCGTGTTGTCGCGTGCGCGAGCCGGTTTTGGTGCCTCGCTCACGGGGTTTGAAGTCATGATGGGACCAGTTTTGCAGGCGGTGGTCAGACTGTTTCCGCAGCAGCGACTGCCCTTTGAAGGGGCTTCTGCCCAATCACCTTGGTTTGCTTTGCTTGAGCTTTCGGATAGTGAGAGCGCGGAGCATGCCCAAGGACGTTTTGAGGCAGTCCTGGGGGCGGCGATTGAAGATGGCCTTGTGACCGATGCGGCCATCGCAGAGAATATCGCACAGAGCAAGGCGATGTGGCATTTGCGCGAGAGTATCCCCCTGGCTGAGGTGGAGCTCGGTAAAAGCATCAAGCACGATGTGTCGATACCTATCTCCTCAATCGGGGCGTTCGTCCAGGTGACTAACGCGGCGCTACAGAAGCGGTTTCCGGGTATTCAGCATGTTGTCTTCGGACACCTTGGCGACGGTAATTTGCACTACAACGTGGTGCGCGCGCCTAATCAAACGGAACAAGAGCTCCTTGCATCACAGGACGATGTTTACCAGCTGGTGCATGACAGCGTGCATGCGCACGCGGGCTCAATTAGTGCTGAACACGGTGTCGGGCAACTCAAGCGTGATGAGCTCACTCGTTACAAGAGCGAACTGGAGCTCAAGCTGATGAAGCAGATTAAAACAGCCCTTGATCCGCAGGGGCTGATGAATCCGGGTAAGGTCTTGCAGGCCTAATTAGCGTTTTTGGCAAGCCGGGCAGTAATAGGTGGCCCGCTGGCCCTGCACGATTCGTTTGATCAGGCGGGAACATGTTTTGCATGGCTTTCCGTCTTGTTCATACACGGCGGCATGCAATGTGAAGTAGGCGCCTGCCTCGCCCGTGGCATTGACATAGTCACGCAAGGTGCTGCCACCGGACTCGAGCGCATCTTTCAGCGTGCCGCGCAGTGCCACGACCAAGCGTTCACAACGCTCGTACGATAGGCGTGCCGCGGGGGTGGCGGGGTGAATTTTTGCGCGGA
>JBILJY010000098.1:0-9422 GCA_044376975.1 Burkholderiaceae bacterium
CAGTGGGGCTTATCAGAACACCCTAACTCGCTGAAGCATTGTTACAGAAAAATTCTGCGGATTTGATTGCCATCGGACGCCAGGCGCTTTTTAATCCCTTCTGGCCTCATCAAGCTGCAGAACAGCTAGGGGCTAATGAGGCCTTCGAAAATTGGCCTCGCCCTTATGCGTGGTGGTTGAGCAAATGGAAAACCGGTTTGCTCGCTAACGGCGAGTCACTGAACAACTGGCGAAAGTGAGACTTCTCAAATTTGATCAACTAAGCGTGACTACAGATATTTAATAAGGCCTTGGCGTCCGGGATTAGCTTGGCAGGCGTAGTCCGTAGATTCTTTTCCAGCACGACAAAGTCATTTAGATCCAATACCTTTCGTTGTAACGGACCCTGCCAGACACGCGTGACACCTTTGCTGATGTACTTCAATGGGGTATCGCAAAGCAAAGCACTGACCAATAGCTTTTTGAATAACCGCAACCTCAAAAAATTAACACTGTCGTAGGTTTTCTTTGATTTTAGTACGAAGCACTAACGCATGAGCCGAGCTAAATAATATGAAATGTCATTTAGATCTTGATCTGAGACGCCATAAACCGAGGCCGCCATATTTGAATCACGACCGACGGCTTGATTGTTTTTAAACTGTTGCATACTGTGCAACAAATAATCTTCTCTTTGACCCGCCAGCCTGGGAATCTGTTCACGCCCCAGATAGGTTGGTAGATGACATATCCCGCAACGCATGCCTTCCGCTAACTTACCACCACGCGCAAAGACTTCGGCATCTTTATCGGTCGGAACGGGTGCTAGTGTTTTTTCCGCGTAATACTGGGCAAGCGCTGTGATTTCCGCATCAGACACGCCGTCAAGCGAGCCTTTCATCACAGGAATATCGCGCATACCTTCGCGAATCAGGACAAGTTGATTCTCGAGAAACAATTTTGGTTGCGCCGCTAAAGATGGGATTCCTTTTAATCGAGAATTTCCATCTGCACCATGACAGGTCGCGCACAGCGCTAAGCGCTGTGGGGCTATCTGTGCATATACAGCAGGAGCCGCCGCAAAGACGGCTCCCATCAAAACAACAGCTTGTACAACAGACAACAACTGCATAAAGCTTACTTCTTGTATGTGACGCGGTAGATAACGCCGTTTTGCTCGTCAGAAACCAACAGTGAACCATCTTTCATCTGATGCAAGTAGGCTGGACGACCCCACCATGACTGATCTGCAGGATTCATAAAGCCAGTCATAAAGGGCTCAACCTTCGCGTTGTTGCCATTTGCATCTGTGCGCACCGTCACAACATCAAAACCGATCCGTTGTGTGCGGTTCCATGAGCCTTTTCGTGCGTTGAACAGCACGTTCTTGTACTCAGCTGGGAACATGTCGCCCGTATAAAACTTGACGCCCATGGTGGCGGCGTGAGGCCCCATCAACGCGGCAGGCGGCTCAACGCCAGCGCAAGCGTTTGCTTTCTTGACGTCAGGATCGGGGATCTTACCCTCATGGCAATAAGGAAAGCCGTAGTTAGCCTTTAGTTTTAAACGATGCATCGTGTCGTTCGGTGTGTCATCACCCATCCAATCACGACCGTGGTTGCTAAACCAAAGTTCTTTGGTGACGGGATGCCAGTCAAAACCAACCGTGTTGCGCACACCTGTTGCTAATAACTCCATGCCAGAACCATCTGCGTTGTAGCGTCGAATTTGTGAATACTCGCTTGTTGGCTCAACGCAAATATTGCAAGGCGCACCAAATGGCACGTAAAGCTTACCGTCCGGCCCAAACGCCACGTACTTCCAATTGTGATGAGGCAAAGGTGGGAAGTTGAACTTCGCAGTCAGGTCAACAGGCGTCGCGTTTGGATTTTTAGCGATGCCATCGAAACGCAAGACTTTGTCAATCGCTACAACGTAAAGCGAACCGTCTTTGTATGCAGCTGTAGGCTGATTGAGCTTGTCCACCACCACACGTGAGGTGCGCTCTTTGCCATTGTCAGTCACTTCGTAAATACGACCGAGTGCGCGCGTGCCGACGTAATACTTGCCGTTCTCGCCTTCCGCGATGGCGCGGCCACCAGGGATACCATCAGCCCAAACCTCAACTTTAAAACCAGGGGGTAGTTTGATTTTATCAATCGGCACGTCGGCGGCTTTGGTCGCTACCAGCTTGCCTGGCAACGGAGCCAGCGTGGACTTTGCCATCGACTCGGGCATGCCTTGTTTCCATGCAGGTGGGGGTGCTGGTGCAGCTGCAGGTGCTGCGGTCTGCGCTTGGGCAGACATACTAAATGCCAAGGCTAAACCCAGGCCACTAATCGTGCGCAAGTAATTTTTCACAGTCGTCTCCGTGATGTTTGTTGTTCGAACAAGTTCATCTTGTTTTTTTAGTACTTGGCAATATTACTAGAATTGGGTGGTTAGATAACCTCTTTACCCTTAACATTTTTAAGTGAAAGTTGGCGTCAAAAAAGTCGTTAGGGTAATCACTAGCGCCAAGATGTCAGCGCCTGAAAAGTTGCACCCAACATCCCTGGGTCCGTGAGATCGTGGCCGCCTCCTGCGACACGGATAAGGTTTGCTTGAGCTACGGTGCGTTGAATGTTGAGACTGTTTTCAAAGGGGCAAAGCGCATCGGTATCTCCGTGCACGAGCGTAAGCGGAATCTCTGAAATCCTATGAGCCCGCGCTAAGATATTTGGGCCCACAAAGCACCGGTGCCAAAGGTAATGGCTCTGCACCCGATAGCGAGAGATGAGCGCATCGGGACTTCCTAAGCCAATCGTAGGCGCTTGCATTGGATAAACGTTCATTGCTGCCTCGTAGGTGGCCCATGCTTGTGCAAGCTGGGCTTGCTTTTGAACGTCGTTCTCTAAGCAAAATACGCGATACCCAAACTCGAGAACGGTCTGCTGAGGGTTGTTAGGCACCTGAGATCGCAAAGCATCCCAAAGTTCTCGACACCCCTCAGGCGGATGTTCCATAAAGTTTTCTATTTCAGCTTGGGTACATAAAAACGGACTGCGGCAGAGCATTCTGTCGACGCGATCAGGATGGGCTTGCGCGTAAAGTAAGGCTAAAGCACCACCCCAAGAGCCCCCCACGACACTCCACTTTGGTATGGACAGATGCTCGCGTAAACGTTCGATATCAGCAAGTAAATAGGACGTCTCATTGTGTTCAATCGCCCCGGCTGGCAAGCTCCGTCCGCAACCCCGCTGATCGTATTGAATAATCCAGAACAGGACGGGATCAAAAAATCGGCGATGCAGAGGGCTTGCCGAACTTCCGGGGCCGCCATGCAGCCACACCACAGGCATACCTTCGGGATTACCACTAGCTTGCCAGTGCAACTGGTGCCCATTTCCGACCGCTAGCCACCCGTGCGCTACGGGCTGAATCTCGGCAAATAGCTTAGTTTTCATGTGGTCAACCAGTCAAAAAGTTGCTAGATGAATGTGATTTATTCTATATACTTGCTGCTAATGCCAACCAATGGCGTTGCGATACTTTACTTCCACCGCACTCTAGGAGACCGCTATGAAATGGGAAACACCATCAGCAATTGATCTGCGCTTTGGTTTTGAAATCACAATGTACATCGCCAATCGCTAATCGTTTTTCAAAAGGCCGAGACGAATATCTCGGCCTTTATTTTTTGAGTTGTGATGCAAATACGCGTATTGGGCTCCGCGGCTGGCGGGGGATTTCCTCAATGGAACTGTAACTGCCCGAATTGCTCAGGTGTACGCCAAGGCAGCATCAACGCGCAGATGCGCACTCAGTCCTCTATCATCGTTGGCAACGGATCACCCGACTGGGCATTGATCAATGCGTCGCCTGATGTACTGACCCAAATCAAACAAACACCTGTTTTGCAACCCGCCAGACAGCTGCGTGACAGCGGTATTGCCGCGGTTGTGTTGATGGACGCGCAAGTGGATCACGTCACGGGTCTGATGATGCTACGCGAAAGAAATTCGCCTCTGCCCATTTATGCCACACAGCAAGTCTTCGACGATCTCACGACAGGTCTGCCGCTGGTCAAGACCCTGTCTCATTACTGCACGGTCGAACAACGATTAATTCGCCCTGAACAAGAAAATTTCAGCATTCCTGAAGTAACAGGCATTGCTTTCAAGCCAATCACACTTTCTAGTAAAGCCCCGCCCTATTCGCCCCATCGTCATGACCCTCACCCTGGTGACAACATCGGGCTACTCATGACAGACATGACAAGCGGAAAAAAAGCGTTTTATGCACCGGGGCTTGGTGTGATTGAGCCACAAGTCGAACAAGCCATGCGGCAAGCCGATGTGCTACTAGTTGATGGTACGTTTTGGACCGATGATGAAATGGTTAGCATGGGCCTATCATCCAAGCGCGCGACCGATATGGGGCATCTGGCCCAATCTGGACCGGGTGGAATGATTGAAGCGTTGGCGTCTTATTCAACCAAGCGACGCATTCTGATTCACATTAACAATACCAATCCCATCCTTCGCGAGGACTCCCCGCAAGCGCTGCAACTGAAAGCGCTCGGGATTGAGATCGCCTTTGATGGCATGCACATAGAGATCTGACCATGACCGCATTAAAACCAGCCTGGACGCGCGAAGAGTTCGAAGCCCAACTCCGCGCAAAAGGTCAGAGCTATCATATTCATCACCCCTTTAACGTCAAAATGAATGCTGGCGAATGTTCTAAAGAACAGATTCGCGGTTGGGTGTTAAATCGTTTTTACTATCAGTGGATCATCCCCATCAAAGACGCCGCAGTCCTGTCCAACTGTCAGGATCGTGAAACGCGTCGCAGATGGATTTCCAGAATTTTGGATCACGACGGCTTTGGTGACTACAAAACCGACACAGAGTGCGGAGGCCTCGAGGCGTGGACTCGCCTGGGACTGGCGGTTGGCTTAGATCGTGAGACGCTCTGGTCTCTTAAAAAAGTCGAGCCCTCCGTAAAATTTGCCTGTGACGCCTATGTCAACTTTGCACGCCAACAGCCCTGGCAAGAGGCAATCTGTTCTTCTTTGACAGAAATGTTCGCGCCTCAAATTCATAAAGATCGTCTCGCAACTTGGCCCACACATTACCCATGGATCGAGTCGGCAGGTTTGCATTATTTCCGCTCGCGTATTCCTTTAGCCCAGCGTGATGTCGATCATGGTCTTGAGGTCACACTCAACCACTTTACAACACGCGCGCAACAAGAACGGGCACTCGACATCCTGCAATTCAAGCTTGATATTTTGTGGTCCATGCTTGATGGTATTGAAAGAGCCTATCCTGTATGAGAGACTCCACGCCCGCTCCGCTTCCCGAGCGCCCCCGACTCAACAAACTTTTTCGCTTGCAGTGGGAAGAGGCACAACAAGCTTATGTGCTGCTTTATCCTGAAGGCATGGTCCAACTCAACCTCAGCGCAGCCGAGATCCTGAAACGCTGCGACGGAGACCACACAATTACCCAGCTGATCGCCGAGCTCGAACAGGCATTTGGTGAGACTGATTTGCGCGACCCTATCGAAGGGATGTTACGCGCAGCCTTTGAAAAAGACTGGATCCAATAGGATCCCCCTCAGCCGATGACTCAGCCTGTTATCAACCCACCCTTCTGGTTGCTCGCCGAGCTGACATATCGCTGCCCCCTGCACTGCGTGTTTTGCTACAACCCGGTCAACTACGACAGCATTAAAAATGAACTTGATACAGACGCATGGATTCGCGTCATGCGTGAAGCGCGTGCGCTCGGCGCCGCACAAATAGGATTTTCGGGTGGTGAGCCATTACTTCGTGATGACCTCGACATCTTAGTTGCGGAAGCACGACGGCTTGGCTTCTATACCAATCTCATTACTTCTGGCGTTGGACTAACTGAGAAACGAATCGCCTCACTCAAGCAAGCTGGTCTCGATCATATTCAGCTTTCCTTTCAGGACTCCACTCAGGAGATGAACGACTTTCTGAGCAGCACGAAAACCTTCGAGCTCAAGAAAAAAGTTGCCGCTTTAATTAAAAAGTATGACTATCCCATGGTGATGAATGTTGTACTGCATCGTCACAATATTCCGCACATCGATAAGATTATCGATATGGCGCTTGATCTATCCGCCGAGTATCTCGAGCTAGCCAACACACAGTATTACGGCTGGGCGATGAAGAATCGTCAGCAGCTTTTACCCACCCGCGAACAGCTTGTCGCGGCTGAAGCAACCGTGAATGCCTACCGCGAAAAAATAGGTAAGCAGTGCAAACTGCTCTTTGTCGTCCCTGACTACTTTGAAGAGCGTCCAAAAGCCTGTATGAATGGCTGGGGCTCGATCTTTTTAGCTATTGCACCGGATGGCGCGGCCTTACCTTGTCACAACGCTAGAGAGTTACCCGGCCTCAACATTCCAAACGTGAAAGAGCACTCCATCCGGGAAATCTGGTTTGAGAGTCAAGCCTTTAACTTCTTTCGCGGTGACAGCTGGATGCAAGAGCCCTGCCGCTCGTGCTCAGAGAAAGAAAAAGACTTTGGTGGCTGTCGCTGCCAAGCATTCCTCTTAACAGGCGACCCTGCCGCGACAGATCCAGTTTGCGCCAAATCCCCCAACCACCATGTCGTCAAACTTGCGATCAGTGAAGCAGCATCTGTAGCAAAGGCTGAAACTTCAAAAGAATTTCCCTTGATTTTTAGAACCGACGCCAACTCAAAGCGCTACGCAGGGTAGAGGGACCACGGAGGGGAGCTCCGATGATCTTCCCCTACCATTCCTGTCGTTTTCCACCTACCCAAGTCTGCAACACCTTGATATCGCCGATTTGCTCAGCGGAGGTTGCTCTTGGGTTTTTCTCCAAGACAACAAAGTCAGCGAGCTTACCCACTTCCAGACTTCCAATTTTGTCGTCTGACATCATTTGATAAGCGGCATCGATCGTCACGGCACGAATTGCATCATCCACTGAAATGCGCTCATTGGGCCCCAAGACTTTTCGTTGTAATGGGCTCTGCCAAACGCGTGTCACACCTTGGGTGATGTATTTCAACGGCCCGTAAGGCGACACGGGTGAGTCGCTGTGGTATGCAAAACGCACGCCCTCTTTCTTGAGAGACGCCGAGGGATCAATGCACTCGGCGCGCGCTGCCCCCAGAATCTGGTCGTTAAACGCCTGACCCCAATAATGCACGTGTCCAATCGTGAACCCTGGCACCACGCCCAGCTGCTTTGTTCTGACTAACTGTTCAGGTGTGGTGACAGTGAAGTGCTCGATTCGCAAACGACGCTTCTCGGGCTGTGAATTACCATCCAACAGCTTGGCGTAGTTATTTAATGTTTGCTCGACAGCTCGACTCCCGTTGGCATGAACAGAGATCTGCCAGCCTTGGTCGAAATAAGGCTTCATATTTGCTAATAGTTGTTCGTCTTTGTAATTAAGATCCCCTCTGAATTTTGTTCCCGCAGGATACGCATACGGCTCATTCAGCGCCGCGGTCAGTCCTTGTGTCGATCCGTCTGAAATAAATTTCACACCGACATAACGAAATGAGTCATCGCCCTCGTTGGGTTTAACTCCTTGAAACCCCTTGGGGATCGCACTGCCATAGAGATAGGCGCGAACCCGAACCGGCAAACCGCCATTTGCTAGTAGGTATTTGTAGAGACCCATCTCATTTTCAAGTCCGAGGTTGGCGCCTACAGTGATCTCAGCTGAAGTCGTCACACCCTTTTTCGCGAGCCGCTTTGTTGTGTTGCGCATTGCTTGAATAAGCTCTTGCTGTGTTGGAACCGGCATCTTCGCTTGAAAAGGCAGATAGGATGGCGGCTCAATCAACTTTCCCGTCAGATTCCCCTTCTCGTCCTTCACATAGATACCACCGCCCGGAGGGTTAGGCGTTTGATTATTTACCCCAGCAAGTTCGAAGGCTTTGCTGTTCACATATCCAATATGGCCGGATTGATTAATAATAAAAATCGGGACATCCTTGGATACTTTATCTAGCACCTCGACGGTCAGTTCAGCCATAAATGGTGACGTTCTTGACGGATCCACACCAAAACCTGCCAACCAGCCACCGGGTGGGACAGTCTTTAGCGCTGCGCGTAATTTTTCACTTAGCGTCTCGATTGTGTCGTAGGGCAAAGAGAAGTTGGAAAGATCTAGCCAAAGCCCTTCCACCATTGCAGTCAACACGATATGAACATGAGGCTCAACAAAGCCTGGCATCAGTGTTTGGCCACGTAGATCTATCACCCGTGTGTTCTGACCGATCCAGTTCTTTCTAATATCGGCTTCCAGCCCAAGGGCGATAATCTTTCCGTCTTTCGTCGCCAGTGCTTGGACTTCTTCGTTCTTGGCATTAACTGTGACAATGGGTCCGCCCACAAAAACGACGTCCGCTGAGGCGTGCGCCCAGGAACCATAGAAAAATAGAGCACTAATTAAAAGATTTTTGGAAAGACGAATCATGGTGGCCTCAGGTATTGCTGGGAACATGGGAGATAGAAAGCTAGCGAATTTTCAGGTCGGCGCCTTGGTCAAGTATATGATGGAAGGTCGGAAGTTTTAGCCTTTTATGTAACAAATCGACTTATGCAAGTTTTGGGAGTTGTGCATTCGTGTTAATAAGACCCTTCAAACCACATGACGAGTCTGCCGTCATTGCGCTGTGGCATACCTGCGCGCTCACTCGGTCCTGGAACAACCCAAGTCTAGACATCGCCCGCAAATTAGAAGTCGATCCAGAATTGTTTCTGGTTGGGGAAGAAGGTGGCCTGATCATCGCCAGCGCAATGTTTGGTTACGAAGGGCACAGGGGGTGGGTGAACTACCTTGCCGTCGATCCCTCACATCAGCGCAAGGGTTACGCAACGCAATTAATGGAACACGGCGAACACCTGCTTCGTGCCGTCGGTTGTCCAAAGCTCAATCTTCAGGTCCGCAGCACCAACGCAAGCACCTTGGCGTTTTACGAATCGCTCGGCTACAAAAATGACGAAGTAATCAGCCTAGGCAAACGACTAATTGCAGATGAATAGAAAAGGACCTGCCCTCCTACGGCTCGCGCTGGCACTGTTGGTGATCTATGCAAGTAGTTCAGTAGACGCAGCGAGCTTTGACTGCACGAAAGCGCGCTCGCCAATGGAACAACTGATTTGTGCTGACACCGAACTCAGCTCACTAGACGAGTCTTTGGCAAAAAATTACAGCCTCGCCAAAGAGAAACTTTCGCCGAACGCCGCCAAGATATTTACTGCTGGTCAGTTATCTTGGCTGCGTTTTCATTCAGCATACTGTTTTGTAAATTACGACGCGTCCAAAGTTGATGCCGTGCAAGCCAAACGCTGTCTTGCGGATGCTTACTCTGATCGGATTAAAGATTTCAAAGCAACTGGGGAATTGATAAAAGGGTTTAAAGCGTACACAGTTGTCGACA
>JBILJY010000099.1:0-9399 GCA_044376975.1 Burkholderiaceae bacterium
TTGGCTAAAAGAGATATGGCTGGACAACGTGTGCAGGCACCGCCGGATAATGTTTTGGAGCTTCAGATCCTACAACGTTTAATTACTGAGAAGCTTGAATTGCAAGAGGGGCGAAGGCTGAATATTCAAATTACACCCGCCATGATTAATAGTGCTATCGAAACAATTGCAAAGCGTAACAATGCAACGGTTGCGCAAATTCGGCAACAACTGCAAGCGTCGGGTATCCCTTGGTCTGACTACGAAAATCTTATCCGCCGTGAATTATTGTTGGAGCGGTTGAGGCAGACCGTCGTGGATCGCACGATTCTGATTACTGACGGCGAAGTGGATGCATTTTTGCGTGAACAAAAAGCCCGTGAGGCCGGCGGTTTGCCGGCCGTGCGACCAACTCCCGCGCCTGCACCACCACCGCCTCCCCCACCGAAGCCGCAGGCAGTGCAGCCAGCCATTATGGGTATCGCCCAAATTTTGGTGCGGGTACCTGAGGGAGCTTCGACCGAGGAGGTTGCCGCGTTGCGCAAAAAAGCGCAGGACTTACTCGCTCGGGTTCGCAAGGGGGAGAGCTTTGAAAGTGTGGCTAAAGCCTCATCGGATGGGCCAGAGGCGAGCCTTGGCGGCGATTTGGGCGTGCGCCCTTTGAATGGTTGGCCAGACCTTTTTCTTAAGGCTGTAGCCAATGTGCCTGATGGACGAATCAGTAATATTCTTCAAAGTCCAAATGGCTTTCACATCCTGAAGGTGGTCGGTCGTGCTGGGGGCGCTCCACCACCTCAAGCGCAGCCTGCACCCCCGCCCCCACCAACGAGTGCGGATCCACAACTGCCCAAAGGTCCGATGCCTGTTCAGCAAACGCAAGCGCGCCACATTTTGCTCAAGAGTTCGACTGTGATGACGGACGACGTCGCGCGCCAACGACTATTGGGGATACGCCAGCGCATTGTTCAGGGTGGAGAATCTTTTGGTGATTTGGCCAGGCGCTTCTCAAATGACACCTCGGCTCCGCAAGGCGGTGATTTGGGCTGGTTAAATCCAGGCGAAACAGTCCCTCCATTCGAGAAGGCCATGAATGCGCTGAAGATAGGTGAGGTCAGTGAACCTGTGAAGAGT
This sequence comes from Burkholderiaceae bacterium, assembly GCA_044376975.1. Classification (GTDB taxonomy): domain Bacteria; phylum Pseudomonadota; class Gammaproteobacteria; order Burkholderiales; family Burkholderiaceae_B; genus Zwartia. The sequence goes on from JBILJY010000099.1 coordinate 1,111, forward strand.
CCATTTGGCTGGCATCTGATTCTTGTTGAAGGTCGCCGTACTCAAGATATGGCGGATCAGTATTTACGCAATCAAGTCCGTCAGCGTCTTTTCATTCAACGCTCTGATGCGGAGTTTGAGGCTTGGCTCCAACGCGTGCGTAACCTGTCCTTCATTGATAATCGCCTCGAGAAGACAGAGCGGCTAAACAGGAATTAACGCGTGACTGCGCACCAGGCACGCAAACGCTTCGGCCAAAATTTCTTGGTAGATTTGGGGGTAGTCGATGCCATCGTTAGAGCGATTGCCCCTAAACCCAAAGATCTGATGATTGAAATTGGGCCGGGGCTGTCTGCGTTGACAGCGCCGCTGCTTGATCATCTAGAAAAACTGACTGCGATTGAAATAGACCGCGACTTGGCGGCGCGTCTTAGGCAGCGGTTTTCGGCTGATCGGCTGGCGGTTATCGAGGCCGATGCCTTGCAGGTGGACTTCTCTCAGTTTGGTCAAGGGTTGCGCATTGTCGGCAACTTACCCTATAACATTTCTAGTCCGTTGCTTTTTGCCTTGGTCGATTGTGCGGATCTGGTCTGTGATCAGCACTTCATGCTTCAGCGCGAAGTGGTGGATAGGATGGTGGCAGAGCCTGGTAGTTCGGAATACAGTCGGCTAAGCGTGATGCTGCAGTACCGCTACCAGATATATAAGTTATTTGATGTTGCACCGGAGGCCTTCGATCCTCCGCCGCGCGTGACCTCCGCAATCGTCAGAATGATCCCAAAAGGTGCTGAACGTTTGCGGGCTCAAGATGACAAACTGTTTGCAACGGTTGTTCAGCGCGCTTTTTCTCAGCGCCGCAAAATGCTGCGTGGTGTGCTGGGTGAGTGGACGACACTCATTCCCTGGGAGAAGCTTGGCGTTCTTCCGACATGGCGTGCCGAGCAAGTTTCGGTAACGGGTTTTGTCGGTATAGCAGACGCGTTATTTGGGGCGGGCGTCCGTGCCTAGGCGACTGGCAAGCCAGACGCGCATGATGTCTTGCGCACGATCTTCAAGAAGGGTCGGCGCGCGCTGACACGCCTCAGCGAGAGTGCAGGGGCCCGACGCTAAACTGAAGGCGGCGTGGATACCCGCCTCATACAAAGCCTGATACCCATCGCCCAGCGATCCGGCAATGGCAATGACTGGAACGCCTGCTCGCTTAGCGAAGAGTGCAACGCCCATTGGAGTCTTGCCTAATAAGGTTTGCGCATCCATTCGTCCCTCGCCGGTGATGACTAAATCGGCACCTTCCATTGCGCTGGATAATCCCCCAATCTCTGCAACGACCTCTGCGCCAGGCTTGAAGGTCGTACGCAGCCAGGCGTGTGCCGCAAAGCCTAGCCCTCCTGCGGCGCCAGAACCCGGTGCATCGCGCATATCGCGACCGACTGTTTGAGCGCATAGATCTGCAAAATGATCGAGTGCTGCATCAAGTGTTTGCACCTGAGCGGGCGTTGCGCCTTTTTGTGGTCCAAAGATTGCTGAGGCGCCCTTGGGGCCACACAAGGGGTTATTCACATCAGAGGCGATCGTGACTCGAATGTTTGCCAAGCGAGGGTCAAGCTTGCTGGCATCTAGCCTGGCAAGTTGCGCAAGCGCTAATCCGCCGCGAGCAAGCGTTTCATTGTTTGAATCTAGGAAGCGCAGCCCTAAGGCCTCAAGCATTCCCGCCCCTGCATCGTTTGTCGCAGAACCGCCAAGACCTAAAACGATATGTTGAGCCCCTGCATCAAGCGCATACTTGATGAGCTGGCCTACGCCATAGCTTGTTGCACGCAAGGGGTCGCGCTCGTGGGGCGCGATGTGTTCTAAACCCGCTGCGCAGGCCATTTCGATGACTGCAGTGTCTTCAGGTAAGAGCGCCCAGGAGGCCTTAATAGGGCGCCCAAGCGCATCTAGAACAGTGTGGGTTTGACGCTCGCCAGCAGTCGCGCCTAGGATGGCCTCGACAGTGCCCTCACCGCCATCAGCCATCGGCACACGCACGATCGTTGCCTGCGGAATCGCACGCTTAACACCGCGCTCAATTGCCAAGGCGACTTCGGGAGCCGAGAGCGATTCTTTGAAGGAATCCGGAGCGATGACGATTTTCATTTAAAAGAGCACAGCAGTCTGAAGAGTGTGGATTAGTCGAATTTCTTTTGAACAAATTCGATCTTATAGCCGTCAGGATCTTCAACAAAGGCGATCACGGTTGAGCCATGTTTCATGGGACCTGCTTCACGCGTTACTTTCCCACCCAACTCTTTGACCCGGTCGCAAGCTTCGTAGGCATTTTCGACTTGCAGCGCGATATGGCCGTAGCCTGTCCCGAGATCGTAAGAGGAGGTATCCCAGTTGTAGGTGAGTTCAAGTGCTGGTCCGTCGCGCTCATCTTGATAGCCTACGAAGGTGTTGGTGAAGCGACCGCTAGGGTACTCGGTGCTTCGAAGTACGCGCATACCTAATACTTTTGTGTAGAACTCGATTGAGCGATCAAGATTTCCAACGCGCAACATGGTGTGAAGAATTCGCATAATGAGACCTCAGGATTGCGTAAGTGAATTGAGAGAGTAATGTTGATCATGATAACCGTTCGCACGCACGGTTAGATTTCTGGAATGCCATCCGGGGTGTGATGGCGGAGAATATTTTTAGCGAGATGAAAATCCGGATAAAGTTGTTCGACTTCCGACCAGAAATCTTGGCTGTGATTCATTTCCCGTAGGTGCGCAAGTTCGTGAGCGATGACGTAATCAATCACCATCGGTGAAAAATGAATGAGGCGCCAGTTCAGCATGATGTTGCCATCACTCGTACAAGAGCCCCAGCGAGTCGCGGCGGACGATAGTCGCCATCGTCGAATCGTTAATCCGGTGGTTGTCAGAAAGTGTTTGATACGCACATCAAACCAGACTGCTGCGCGAGATTGCAGCCACGCCTGTGTCATGTCACGCATGCGATGGGTGTCAGCGTCGTTGGGCAAGGGTAGCCAAAGTGCTTGACCGGCTTGTGGTGCATCAGGATTGCCTTCGAAGTACGGTGAGCCATGCGGAACATGGGGCCCGGGTACACCACTGCGCAATACAATACGGCATCCCATGTAGGGTAGTTCGCCGCCGGATTGCCAGCGCGTTTCTGCCATCGCTAAGCGTTGCTTGCGGGATTGCCAGTCTTGCAGTTTGGCTAGAATCCAAGGCATTTTTTCGATCACTGCAGCATCGATTTGCGACAGCGTGACCCAGTTTGGGGCGGTGACGCGTAAGCCTTCGTCGAGAATGACGAAGCCAATGCTCCGACGCCGCGAGCGCATCAACATGAAGCCGACAGATTGATCGCCATGATGGACAACTCGCCACTTCGCGCCAAGCGGAATTGTGGCGGGCGCAATGGTCCAGCTTGGCTTGGGGCTGTCTGCGTCGGAAAGCAAAAGCTCGAGCTGGCTCATTGTTATTTTGAATAACGTTCGGGATTTAAGCGTTGCATTTCACCCTCGATCCATGCTTGAACTTTTTCGTTTAATTCTTCTGGGGTCAGGCCTGTCGCTTCAATGATCGGTCCGATGGAGACTGTGATGCAACCAGGTCTCTTAATGAAGGCGTTACGTGGCCAGCATTCGCCAGCGTTGTGTGCGATGGGGATGATCGGCACGCCTGTACGCGTGGCGAGCAAAGCGCCGCCCATTTTGAAACGGCTCGTCTTGCCGGGTGCGATACGCGTTCCCTCTGGAAATAAGATTGGCCAGCGCCCTTCATCAAGACGTTGTTGACCCACTTTCACGACCTGCTCGAAGGCGTCGCGTCCTTTGCTGCGATCGATGGGGATCATCGCCAAGAGGGCGAGACCCCAGCCAAAAAAAGGTACGCGATGTAACTCGCGCTTATAAACAAAACATACCTCGCGCGGGAGGTGGGAGGGTAAAAACAGCGTTTCCCAGGCAGACTGATGCTTTGACAGCACAATAGCAGGTCCGTCGGGGAGGTTCTCCCACCCTTGTACCTTCCATCGGACACCGCAAATCACTTTTGCGCCCCAAACCGCGAGGCGTGGCCAACCCATCGTTAGTTTGTAGCGCCAACTCAGGGAGAGTGGTGCCCAGAGCATGCAGGCAAAGGCGTAGGGAATAACGGTGACGATCAGAAAGAGCGTAAAAACAGTAGCGCGAAGCGCAAGTATCATTTAATTAGTCTCGGACAGAATTTGGTCGACCGCATCGGCTAAATCCCTTGCGACGCGCGTGCCTGCAGGGAGATCCCCTTTTGCTTGGGTCTTGCTGCCGTTGCCGGTCTGGACGAGCCAGGGCGCGCAGCCGGCAGCAGCCGATGCCTGCAGGTCTCGCAAGGAGTCGCCCACGGCGGGAACACCCTCTAAGGAGGTATCAAACCGCCGCCCGATATCATGAAATAAACCGGGGAGTGGTTTGCGGCATAGGCAATGGTCATCGGGGCCATGGGGACATACAAAAATAGCATCGATAGCCCCGCCTAAATGAGTGAGCGCTTTACGAAACTTTTGATGGATATCTGAAAGTGCAGTGATGTCGAAAAGCCCGCGCGCTAGACCTGATTGGTTCGAGGCGATTGCAATGGTCCAACCTGCCTGATGCAGGCGAGCTATTGCCTCTAAGCTACCGGGCAGCGGGTGCCATTCGTCCGGGTGTTTGATGTAGTCGTCGCTATCCTCATTAATCACGCCATCGCGATCGAGAATGATCAGTTTCATGGAGCGAGCCTTGAAATGTCTGCAACCTGATTCATGAGTCGATGCAGTTGATCCAATAACGCGAGTCTATTGTTTCGTACTGCGATGTCATCAGTCATGACCATGATGTCGTTAAAAAATAGATCAACGGCGTCCTTTGTTTGAGCCAAGGTATCCATTGCCGCGACATAATCACCCGCCTTAAATTGCTGTTGGGCGAGTGGTTGGGCTTGTGCGACAGCCTTGGCAAGTGCTTGTTCAGCGGGCTCAGTTAAGAGCGTTGTTTGCACCGTCGGAAGCTGCCCTTCTGATTTTTTGAGTAGATTACCAATCCGCTTGTTCGCAGCCGCAAGACTTGCTGCACTTGGACTTAAAGCGAATTTCTCTGCGGCGATCACGCGCGCCACGACTTGGTGCAGTGGCGGCGTGAGGGCGAGTACTGCTTCGACCGCGTTGCGATCATGCTGTGCAATCAACTGATTACGTAACCGTTCGAGAATGAAGTCTCGGACTTCAGGGATAGTTTGTTCAGACAGTGTGCCCGGTGCAAACTGCCTCGCGCTATGCGTCAGTAACTCCTCAAGCGAGAGGGGCCCCGCATGTTGTATTTTTAAAATGCCACCAGCGGTGAGTTGCTCAAAAGCGCTGATGACACCTAGCGCGGCACGACGTAAACCAAAAGGGTCGCGCTCGCCGGTAGGCGCTAAACCAATGCCCCAGATACCTATTAAGGTCTCTACACGTTCTGCAATAAACAAGATCGCGCCGACCATGTTGACCGACGTAATTGGAGTGTCTAGACGGATACGGTATTGTTCAGCGAGCGCTTGCACGACTTCAGGTGCTTCGTTGTCACCGCGAGCGTAATACGCACCCATGATGCCCTGCAGTTCAGGAAACTCACCCACCATGTTTGTCGTGAGATCTGCTTTGGCGAGTTCAGCGGCACGTTCAGCGAGTGTTGCATTCGCGTCGAGCGTCTTTGCAATGTACGCTGCAATCGCACGCACACGACCAACACGTTCGAGTTGTGTACCAAGTTTGTTGTGATAAACGATTGAGTCAAGTTGACCGACACGATCGTACAACGGTGTTTTGCGATCAGTATCAAAAAAGAATTGCGCATCAGCTAGGCGCGGTCGCACGACGCGCTCATTACCTTCGATAATCGCACCTGGATTATCAGTGGGCATATTGCTCACGATTAAAAATTGATTGGTCAGTACACCAGTGTCTTTGTTAAAGAGCGGGAAATATTTTTGATTCAAACGCATGGTCAAAATCAAACATTCCTGCGGCACTGCTAGAAAACGCTCTTCAAAGGTTCCGACATACACGGCGGGCGCTTCAACCAGTGCAGTAACCTCATCGAGCAGTGCATCCACTTCTGGGCCTGTGCCAAGGCTGGCTTGAAGTTGATGTGTTTGGGCTTGCAGCTGTTTGGCAATTTGCGCACGACGCAGAGCAAAACTTGCCGTGACTTTTCCGGTTGTCGCCAGCTGGGCTTCGTAAGTGTCGGCGTCCTCTATCGTGATAGCGCCTGGATGTAGGAACCTGTGCCCAAATGTTTGCCGACCGGATTGCAAACCAAGAATGGTTGCAGGAATAATTTGCGAACCGTGTAAGGCGATGAGCGCATGCGCAGGGCGTGCAAACTTAACTGCTGTTTGGCCATCTGCAAGTTGATACTTCATCACTTTGGGAATTGGCAGAGCGGCAATGCTGGCCTCAATTACGCCTTGCAAGGCATCGCTAAGTTTTGCCCCAGCTGCTGTTCCACTTGCGACAAGATATTCTTGCTTGCCATCTGATTCACGCGCGAGCGTGCTGATGTCCATAGACTCCCAGCCTTTCGCGGCTAATTTCTTTAACAAAGCAGGCGTTGCAACACCGCTTGCATCGAGCCCAACTTTAACGGGCATGAGTTTTTCAGAGAATGACTGATCGGGTGCAACCGCTAGGACAGCGCTGAGCCTGACCCCGAGTCGACGCGGTGTGGCAAAGGGTTCGATGGTGCAGGTTGCCTCGATTAACCCAAGTGTTTGTAGGGCGTCGTGCAGACCTTGGGCAAAGGCTTGGCCAAGTTTCGGTAGCGCTTTTGGGGGTAGCTCTTCTGTGAAAAGCTCAACGAGGAGGGCGCGGCTAGACATTAGTTTGCCCCCTTGTTTGGATGCAGCATAGGGAAACCTAGTTTCTCGCGTGATTCAAAGTAGGCCTGCGCAACGGCACGAGACAGGTTCCTAATGCGCCCAATGTAGGCGGCACGTTCCGTCACGCTGATCGCCCCGCGTGCGTCGAGCATATTGAATGTGTGAGCGGCCTTTAGGGTTGCTTCATAGGCCGGCAAAGCCAAGGGGACTTCCATCAGTCGTTTGGCGAGTGTTTCAAAATCGGTAAAGTGACGGAATAGCGTTTCTGCATCCGAATGCTCAAAGTTGTATGTCGACTGTTCGACTTCGTTTTGATGAAATACATCGCGATAGAGAACCTTGCCACGAGGTCCTTCGGTCCAGACAAGATCGTAGACACTTTCAACGCCTTGCAGGTACATGGCGAGGCGTTCAAGGCCGTAGGTGATCTCTCCGGTGGTGGGGGTGCAATCTAAGCCCCCTACTTGCTGAAAATAGGTGAACTGTGTGACTTCCATCCCATTGAGCCAGACCTCCCAGCCTAGCCCCCAAGCGCCAAGGGTCGGATTTTCCCAGTCGTCCTCAACAAAGCGAATGTCATGCTCTGTCGGTTTGATTCCTAAAGCGACCAGTGAGCCAATGTATAGGTCCAAAATATCAGGCGGCGCAGGCTTAAGGACTACTTGATACTGGTAGTAGTGTTGCAGACGGTTTGGGTTTTCGCCATAGCGGCCGTCTTTGGGGCGGCGCGAGGGCTGGACATACGCCGCGCGCCAAGGCTCTGGGCCTATTGCACGTAAAAAGGTGGCGGTATGGGAGGTGCCGGCACCGACCTCCATGTCATAGGGTTGGAGCAGGGCGCAACCCTGTTTGTCCCAGTATTCTTGCAGGCGCAGAATAATTTGCTGAAAGGTGAGCATCGAGATATTCGGTTAGGTCCGTAAGCGTGCCATTTTAGCTTGCGAGCGGCCTTGGTGTGGGGGATGGGGGAGGCGTTCGACGCCCGCGCTTCGTGAATCGCCTATGATTTAGTACATCTAATCAAAATCTAACTGTTTTAGCCTTGTTTTTGAGGAGTTTTCATGTCGAGTCTGGTGAGTGTCGATGAGGCAGCTGGGGTGCTAATCATCACGATTAATCGTCCTGAGGCGCGTAATGCGATTAGCTTTGAAACAGCGCAGCAATTGTCTGTGGCGTTTGAAACGCTTGATGCCCGAGAGGACTTGCGCATTGGGATCTTGACCGGTGCTGGTGGAACGTTTTGTTCGGGAATGGACCTCAAGGATTTCGCCAAGACCCGTAAGCGCTCTTCGTTGCCAGGCAAGGGATTTGCCGGTTTAAATGAGGCGCCACCTCAAAAGCCCCTTATTGCTGCCGTGGAAGGTTTCGCCGTTGCAGGTGGTTTTGAAATGATGTTGGCATGCGATCTGATCGTGGCAGCGAACAATGCGATGTTCGG
>JBILJY010000004.1:0-32128 GCA_044376975.1 Burkholderiaceae bacterium
CGTAGAGATCGCCGCACTAATTAAATCTCTGCTTACGACCCATGGATTAAAAATGCCACAGGTCGCTATACCTTTGCGTGTCGCTGTAGCGGGCACAACACAAACACCGGCAATTGATGCGGTACTCGAGATACTGGGCAAACAAACCGTGCTTGAGCGGATCGCTACTGCAGTTTGAAGCTTGCGTGTACCTTTTGAGCGGTCATCGGACGGCTCCCTGCCTTGTCCTCTCTCACTACTGCGCGCTTGGCATCATTGCGCTCAATAAGATAGGTGGAGACATAGATAGGGTCACGGTAGTCGACTAACTCGCCGTTCGAGCGATGCGTACGCAAGACGAGTTTGCCCGCAGGAGCGTCCCAACAGCCGGCTTCGCGCAACTCGGAGCGAATGTTGCGCCCCTGCTTGACGCGCGTCTGCTGCGTCATCTTTCCATCCGGACTCAAGGTCAGCAGCGTTTGTATCTCACCAGCCACACCAGCCTGTTTGCGCAAAATGTACCAAGCACCAACAAGCAGATTGCCGGCCGGCGGCGCGATACAGACGGGTTCGGTCAGGTTTTCAGGCGCGGGAATCACTATCGAACCCTCGGGCCTTGGGATGACGCAACCCGCTAGTGCGAGCGCCGCTAGACAACACATCACCACAGACCGAACTTTCCGCATACCCAAATCACCCATCCTGGCTCCCGCGCTTGTCGAGTTCATTCATCACACACCTGCCATATTGCAACAAAACGAGTCATTCAGCTAAGAATTTTCAGTTAAAAAAATTAAAATTTTCTTTGCTTTGTTGTTGTTCCGCACACCTCAAACATAACTTATCCTCGTGCCGATTCGTGCTTGCACGCGGGAAACCCAAGCCACACAAAGCTCTGCGCCGAAGCGCTTACTGCACAGCATGACAAAAATATTACTCGTTGTAGATCAAGGGTTAACACTAGAAAATAAATTTAACTTTTTACTATTGCCCTGATTGATTAGAACTACTAGAATTGGTAACGAAATCGAAGAAAAACACTACATGTAGTGGTAAACCCATTCTCGAACGGGGCGTGTGCCACGTTCACCTAGCAGGAGCTTTTATATGCAAACAACAACAGGCGCAGTGTTAAGACAAGAGTCTGCACCGCAATTCGCGGCCACTGCGGCCCAAACCACCGAACCCACCTGGACTCAATATCACATCATCCGACGCAATGGCGCTGTGGTGAATTTTGAGCCAAGCAAGATCGGCATTGCCTTGACAAAGGCTTTCTTAGCCGTAAATGGTGGACAAGGGGCGGCATCGGCGCGTGTTCGCGAACTTGTTGACTCCCTGACACGCCAGGTTGTTCAAGCGTTGGTTCGGAGCCGCCCAAATGGTGGCACCTTCCATATAGAAGACATTCAAGACGCCGTCGAGTTAGCGCTGATGCGCTCAGGCGAACACGATGTTGCCCGCTCCTATGTGTTGTATCGCGAACGCCGCGCCCAGGAACGCGCCAAATCAAATATTGAACAAGCGCCGGTTGAAGCCAGCACCTTGCATGTGACCGAGAACGGCGTACGCAAGCCGCTCGACATGGCAAAGTTGCAAGCAACGATTGAATCTGCGGGCCAAGGGCTAGGCGAATTCGTCGACACGGCAGCGATCCAGAAAGAAACGCTCAAGAACCTGTACGACGGGATACCAATCGACGAGGTCTACAAGTCCGCTATTTTGGCTGCACGCGCTATGGTCGAGAACGACCCCGCTTATAGCAAAGTCACCGCACGTCTGTTGCTGCATACGATCCGCAAGGAAGTTCTGTCCGAAGAGGCCTCGCAAGAGGATATGAACACCCGTTATGCAACTTACTTTCCAAAATTCATTAAGCGCGGCGTTGAAGCGGGACTCTTGAATTCCGAACTGTCACGCTACGATCTGCCACGTCTGGCTGCAGCGCTCGATGCAAGTCGTGATCTGCAGTTTGACTATCTTGGCTTACAAACGTTGTACGACCGCTACTTCCTGCACATTCGTGGCCAACGCATTGAACTACCCCAGGTATTCTTCATGCGCGTTGCCATGGGTCTGGCAATCGGTGAAATTGACCGCGAAACCCGAGCGATTGAGTTCTATCAAATTCTGTCGTCCTTCGACTTTATGAGCTCGACTCCGACGCTGTTCAACGCCGGCACGTTGCACTCGCAACTATCCTCCTGCTATCTGACAACGGTTTCGGACGACTTAGACGGCATCTATGAGGCCATCAAAGAAAACGCGCTCCTCGCAAAATATGCCGGTGGCCTAGGCAACGACTGGACACCAGTTCGCGCAATGCGCAGTCATATCAAAGGCACCAACGGGGAAAGCCAGGGTGTGGTGCCCTTCCTGAAAGTCGTCAACGACACGGCTGTAGCGGTCAACCAAGGCGGCAAACGCAAGGGCGCGGTCTGCTGCTACCTCGAAACTTGGCACCTTGATGTCGAGGAATTCCTAGAGCTGCGCAAAAATACAGGTGACGAGCGTCGCCGTACGCACGACATGAACACGGCTAACTGGATTCCAGACCTATTCATGAAGCGCGTCATCGAAGGTGGCGACTGGACACTGTTCTCACCTTCCGATTGCCCAGACCTCCACGAAAAAGTCGGTGCCGAATTCGAAAAAGCCTATGTCGGCTACGAAGAGAAAGCGGCGCGCGGTGATTTACCGCTGTTTAAGAAGATGCCTGCGATCAATATGTGGCGCAAGATGCTGTCGATGCTGTTTGAAACCGGCCATCCTTGGATCACCTTCAAAGATCCCTGCAACATCCGTTCACCACAGCAACACGTTGGCGTCGTACACAGCTCAAACCCGTGCACCGAGATCACCCTAAACACCAACGACTCTGAAATCGCGGTTTGCAACTTGGGTTCTGTCAACTTGTTGGCACATCTCAAGCAAAATGCCGATGGTTCACAATCACTAGATCAAGACAAACTGCAGCGCACGATCAAAATCGCGATGCGTATGTTGGACAACGTGATCGACATCAATTACTACGCAGTCGATAAGGCGCGCAACTCAAATGTGCGCCATCGCCCAGTCGGTATGGGCATCATGGGCTTCCAGGACTGCTTGCATGTCATGCGCGTGCCTTACGCTTCTCAGGCAGCGATCGAGTTTGCTGATCGTTCAATGGAAGCGGTTTGCTATTACGCCTACAGCGCATCGAGTGATCTCGCTGCAGAGCGTGGTCGTTACGCAAGCTTTGATGGTTCGTTGTGGTCGCGAGGCATCTTGCCGCATGACTCGATCGCATTGCTACGCGAGAATCGTGGTGGCTATGTTGAAGTCGATGAATCCATCACGATGGATTGGGATTCGTTGCGTGCACGCATCAAACAACAAGGTATGCGCAACTCAAATTGCATTGCAATTGCCCCAACTGCAACAATATCGAATATTATTGGTGTGTCTGCGTGCATCGAACCAACTTATCAAAACTTGTACGTTAAATCGAACCTCTCCGGCGAGTTCACTGTGGTCAACGAACATCTCGTTCGCGACCTCAAGAAACTAGGCATCTGGGACGAAGTCATGGTCGCTGACCTCAAGTACTTCGACGGTAGCCTTTCCCGCATCGATCGTGTTCCGGCCGAATTGCGGACGCTATACGCTACAGCTTTTGAAGTCGAGCCCAACTGGATCGTCGAATGTGCTGCGCGCCGTCAGAAGTGGATCGATCAAGCACAGTCGCTCAACATCTACATGGCTGGCGCTTCGGGCAAGAAACTCGATGACACCTACAAGCTCGCATGGTTGCGTGGCTTAAAAACCACCTACTATCTGCGCACACTGGGTGCGACAAGTGCAGAAAAATCAACGGGTCGTGGCGGCGAACTGAACGCGGTTAACGCGTCAGGTGCGGGCTCCACCAGCGGTACGTTTGCCTCAGCGGTCTCGGCTCTGCCAGAACCTGAAATTCTCGGAGCGGCTTGCACCATGAAGCCTGGTGACCCAGGTTTCGAAGAGTGCGAAGCCTGCCAATAACCGCTACCGGAAAAAATTATGCTGACCTGGAACGACGAACCCTCTCCACAAACCGCGGCGCCGATTGCCGCCGGTGGTATGCCCATGCCGGCTTCAATGCCCGCACGTGCTGCGACTGGTGTTTTTGGAGACTCTGCCTTACCGACCCCTGGCTTAACGCAAAAACCGCAGGCTGTTGACTCTGCTACCCGCGTAAATGTCGCGGATAAGCGAATCATCAACGGCCAGACTGATGTGAACCAACTGGTTCCCTTCAAGTACAAGTGGGCTTGGGAAAAATACATCGCAACTTGCGCCAACCACTGGATGCCGCAAGAAATCAATATGTCTCGCGACATCGCCTTGTGGAAAAACCCCACTGGCTTAACCGAAGACGAGCGACGCATCATTAAGCGCAACCTCGGCTTTTTTGTTACGGCCGACTCACTCGCCGCAAACAATATTGTGTTGGGCACGTATCGCCACATCACAGCGCCTGAATGCCGCCAGTTTTTGTTACGCCAAGCGTTTGAAGAAGCAATCCACACCCACGCTTATCAATATATTGTTGAAAGTCTGGATTTGGACGAGTCTGAGATTTTCAATGCCTATAACGAAGTTCCGTCGATTCGCGCAAAAGATCAGTTTCTGATCCCCTTTATTGACGCAATCGCCGATCCCCACTTCAAAACGGGCACACTCGAAGCGGATCAAACACTTCTGAAGTCACTCATTGTGTTTGCTTGCCTGATGGAAGGCCTGTTCTTCTATGTAGGCTTTACGCAGATTCTGGCGCTTGGTCGCCAAAACAAGATGACAGGCGCCGCCGAACAGTACATGTACATCCTGCGCGATGAGTCCATGCACTGCAATTTCGGTATTGATCTGATCAATACGATTAAGCTCGAAAATCCACAACTTTGGACACCCGCCTTCCGCGAAGAAATCCGCGGCCTGTTCGCCAAAGCGGTTGACTTGGAATACGCTTACGCTGAAGACACCATGCCGCGCGGCGTGCTGGGTCTGAACGCGCCGATGTTCAAGTCTTATCTGCGGTTTATTGCCAACCGCAGATGTCAACAGATTGGAATTGAGCCTCTGTTTGCCCAGGAAGAGAATCCTTTTCCTTGGATGGCAGAGATGATTGATTTAAAGAAGGAACGCAATTTCTTTGAAACACGCGTGATTGAGTATCAAACCGGCGGCGCCCTTAACTGGGAATAATTCGTCTTTTTGAGCTTTGTTACGCTTTAGTACTTGCCAGTGGGCGGCAAAAAAGCCGCCGTGCTGGTGCCATTTGAATTGCTTCGCGCCTCTCAGTGAGAGGCAGTTCAAATGGCTGTGCCGGATTCATTAGCGCAAACCGCTGTGCTACTGCAGTTTAGTAGGGGCTTGTGCCGATGAATAACTCGGGCGAAACGACGTCTCATGGTGGGGCTAGTCGAGCACGGGTTTTAATGTTTGGGACCCTGAACTAAGGAGTATTACCATGGCAACAGCCAAAAAAGCAGCAAAAAAAGCAGTAAAAAAAGCAGCAGCTAAGAAACCTGCAGCTAAGAAAGTCGCTAAGAAAGTAGTTGCTAAGAAGCCAGCAGCTAAAAAAGTAGCGAAGAAAGTTGTTAAGAAAGCAGCTGCAAAGAAGAAGCCTGCAGCGAAAAAAGTTGTAAAAAAGGCAGCTGCTAAGAAGCCAGCAGCGAAAAAAGTAGCTAAGAAAGCAGCGGCCAAAAAGCCTGCTGCCAAAAAAGCTGCGAAGAAGCCTGTTGCAAAAAAAAAATAGTTAAGAAGCCTGCTGCTAAGAAGCCGGCAGCCGCTGCCCCCTCGACCGCTGCAGCTCCAGGTGCAAAAACTGCCCTGAATCCAGCAGCGTCTTGGCCCTTTCCTACGGGCGGCCGTCCCTGAGCGCTTAGCTAAGGTTTTGCAGTATCCGACCGTCCGGTTCGCCGGACGGTTTTTTTATGTCTGCTCAAACCATGCATCTATCGCTCAGTCGTGAGACTTTGTAACTGCTATGGTCAGTGCGCCCACCTGCATGCGACAATAGCATTCACCATTTTCACTCGAGGCGACAGCAAACGCATGATTGGCGAAATCCTTCGTTTTTTACTCGATGTCATCTTTAATTTAGTCGGGGCTGTTCTGTTGGCACGTGCATGGATTCATGCGGCCAAGCTGCACCCCTTCAATCCCATGTCTAAGGCGATTCACCAAACAACCAATTGGCTGGTGGAGCCCTTGCGCAAAATAGTCCCCACACAAGGTGGCCTATTCGACTGGGCCAGCTTACTCGGAGCTCTGCTTGCAGCTGCAGCCTACTTGCTCTTGATGTGGTTAGTTTCCACGGCAAGCATGTTGCCCGCCAAGCTTCTCCCAGGGCTCTTAGGCGCAAGTATTGTTACTCTTGGACGTTGGGCACTGAATTTAATCGTTTGGATGACCCTGATTCAGGCTGTGCTGTCTTGGGTCAACCCAATGGCCACGATCATGCCTGTACTGACGACCCTAACGGAGCCTCTGCTTGCTCCGATCCGCCGCATTACGCCCAAGCTTGGGTCGTTCGATCTGGCACCGCTTGTTTTATTGGTGCTCGCTCAAATCGCGATGATGGTGCTCAGCCGTATCAGCTTTTCGCTGTTCCCGTTATTCATTTTGTAACGTATCAAGTGTCGCTACGCTCGGCTCCTCTGTCTCCCGTGATGAAAACGCTCTTTATTTCTGTATTGCAAGGTTTCTACGCAGTCACGCTAGCCTTTACGTTTCAGGCGTCGTCTTTAGCGCAGAGTGCCTCACCCACCTCCAACCTGCTCAACGCAGCCTCGGGGCAAGCGACAAGCACTCGCGAAACGCCTGCGCAGCCTAGCGAGCGAACCCCCTCGGACATCGACGCACAGCTGCAGGACATGCAAAAGCGGCTCGTCGCGACTCAGGCAGATATCGTCAAGGCACAAGCGGCAATCAGTGACGGCACCAACGTGGAAACCGCTGCGCGCTTGGCCGCGCAAGATCGCTTGAACTACTTGCGCAGCATGCAAGAGGCCTACAGCCAAATTATCGATAACCTGAAGAACCTACGCCGTGTCACAACAAATCTTGAAACTGCGCGTAAAGAAAAACAAAATTGGCATGCCCCCGCAGGAACCGCACCTTGGCCACTTGCCTCAGCAGATGAGCTGCAGTTAGCCATCCTGAGGCTACAGTTTCAATTGCAGCACCTCAGACAACGCACAAATATTGTCAATGATTTAATTGCTGATCTACGCAAGTCACGTAGTCAAATTGAAATTGAACTACGACAATCAAGCGCAGGGGCAGAGGCGCAACGCACTAGCGAAGTGATACAGAGACGCCTTGATCGTATCAACTTGGATTTAGCCAATACCGCGATCGACAAAGATACGATCACCGTTGAGCAAACAACGGCTGCAATCAGTCTTGCAACGCTTAAGCTGACTAAGGATTTTTATAACGGTCGTTTTACCTTCACTGAGGAGGACTTCCAAAAAATCAAAGCGGACCTCCAAAAGCGCATTGTTAGCCTAAGAACCCAAGAGCAACAAGCCAGTCTGCGCATCAATCGAACTCTCGATCTCGCGGCAGCCGCCAAAGCAAAGTCTGATGCACTAGATCAAAACGCCACGGCGACACCTGAGGCACGAACAGCCGCTCGTAATGCGCGGCTACTGGCAGACCGTCGAGCTGAGGCGGCACGCACCGAGCGTGAACGGTATCGCGCACAGATCGACCTCGACTTACTGATGATCCAAATGTGGGAGATTCGCCGCGATCTTTACGCGAATGTCGATAACAGTCAGCAGTTGGCTGTGTTGAAGTCTAAACATGAAGAGTTAGCACGACAGTTAAATTTAGGTCTGAATTATCTAAATCAGCTAATCGCCGAAAAATCCCAATCAACGCTCGCACTCAATGAGCAGTTGCGCCAGGCCTCCACCAGTGCAGAAAAGACTTTTTTGTCTGAAATGCTCACGCCGCTTGCCGAGCAAATCGATAGCATGCGGGGCCTCTACGCCCTCTTTGAGCGCGCTCGGCAATACCTAGAGATCAGTGGTTCCGAGATCGCACTCGCCCAACTAAACCAAAGCTTCGCTCAGCGCTTTAGTGGCTTTAAGGCCGCGCTCGGCGAGTTTGCGAATGATGTTTGGCAGTTCGAGATCTTCGCGGTGGACGACAACATCGTAGTTGATGGACGGGAAATCAAAACAAAACGTAGTGTGACTATCGGTAAGACTGCTGGCGCGATGGCCATCCTGATTATTGGCTTTATGCTGATTTCGGGCTTAATTCGCCGAACACTCGCTCTGGCAGTGGACAAAGCTAATCTAGGCGCAAGTAAATCTGTCGTATTGGGGCGTTGGCTAACCTTGGCGGCAGGCTTCTCCTTGATTATCACTGCCTTCAATATCGTTGAAATTCCTCTTAGCGCCTTCGCATTTTTTGGCGGTGCACTCGCGATTGGTGTGGGTTTTGGTACACAAAACCTTCTTAAAAATCTAATCAGTGGGGTGATGCTACTTATAGAAAAACCGATTCGGATCGGCGATTTAGTGGAAATCGATGGCGTCTTAGGCACTGTCACCTCGATTGGTATTCGATTTTCAACGATCCAAGGGGCACAGGGCAATGATGCCTTAATTCCCAACAGCGTCTTAGTTGAACAAAAGCTTGTAAATTGGACCTACTCAACGCGTGATGCACGTAAAGATGTTCGCGTGACCGTCTCTTATAAGTCTAGCGTCGAAAGAGTCCGGAACATTCTTGCACAAGTCAGTGCCGAACATCCACAGGTCAAGCAAGTTCCTGCACCCGTCATTACGCTTGAGGACTTTGGCGATAACGGTTTGGTTTTTAATTTGCAGTTCTGGATTAACTTGCAAGCAGGCACTATGTCTGGGCAGATACTAAGTGACCTGCGCATCAGTATTCTTGCTGCTTTTGCGGAGGCAGGCATAGAGTTGCCTTTCCCACAACGTGCCGTTATGTTTGATCAGAGTAATCCGATCGCAGTACAGATCCAAGCGCCTTCAACTCCAGCGCCTTAACAAAGCGCTGACCGCGAATTTAGCTAATTATTTCTGCGCTGCAGGAACGACTCGCGTGGGTCCCGCGCCACTAATCACTTGCACGCGCTGGTTCAGCATAATTGGTACATCCGCCTCTTGCGCAATCACGCGTGTCTCGCCGTTATCGAGCTTAACGGTGATTTCTAAGCCATCTTTCTTACCGACCTGGTCTTCTACTGCGTCGCCAGCGAGTGCGCCTAACACAGCCCCACCAAGAATGGCCAAGGTCCTACCTGTACCCCCGCCAATCGTACTTCCCAATACGCCACCCGCCGCGCCGCCAGCCAGCATCCCAGCACCAGAAGTGCCTTCCTTCTGAATCGTAATCGGACGCACGTTCACCACCGTGCCGTTACGCATCACCTGGTCTCGCTGCGCTTGATTGTAGGTATAGACATTTGCTGAGGCAGAAGGCTTTGCACAACCTGATATCAGCGCAACGCTGACCAGAGCTAGGCTCGCTAGCGCGAGCCGACCTAGGCGAGCATGCGTAGAGGAAAATAATTGCATTTAAGTGACTCCTTTGAGCGAACTTATGCGGGCAACCGCAAGCCATATTGCGCATGAAACTGCGCATCGATTTCAGCACGGCTCGGCGCATGGTTTTGCGGCCCACGTGAGGCGATCTTGATCGAACCCATCAAGTTCCCCAGTTTACAGGCATCCTGCCAGGACCACCCGAGCGTGAGTCCATACAAAAGTCCACCACGATGTGCATCACCACAGCCGGTTGGATCCACTACGCCGCTTGGGGTAACCGGATCAATGTGATGCTGATGACCTTCCGTATAAAGCGTTGCACCATTTGCACCGCGAGTCACTACAACCGCCTTCAGCCCCTGAGCGAGCTGCTCGATTGACTTACCCGTGCGCTGCTCAACAATACTCGCCTCGTAGTCATTCACGGTCATCGCCTGTGCCAAAGCCAACATCTCGAGAATGTCTTTGCCATCATAGAGGGGCATCGCTTGGCCTAAATCAAAAATAAACGGCGTACCCTGCGCACGCAAACGTTTAGCGTGCAATACCATCCCAGCCTTAGAATCAGGCGCTACGATCGCCCAGGTCGCGGCGCGCCCAGTTAAGTCGTTTTCAGCTGAGCGCTCCATCGCACCGGGGTGAAACGCACTGATCTGATTATCGTCTAGGTCGGTTGTAATAAAGCACTGTGCAGTCAGCGTACCAGGTAGGCTTTGTAACAAACTGATATCAATACCGAGCTGCTCGAAACGCTGCAAATAATCGCTAGCATCTTCACCCACAGTTGCCACTGGCACCGGCTTGCCACCCAAGAGTTTCAGGTTATAGGCGATATTGCCAGCACAGCCGCCAAATTCGCGACGCATTCTTGGCACAAGAAACGATACGCTTAGTGCATGAATACGATCGGGCAGAATATGTTCTTTAAAACGACCTTCAAAAACGGCGATCGTGTCAAAAGCAACGGAACCACAAATCAAAACGGGCGATGTCATACTAAGGCCTCAAGGAAAATAGCGAGTAATTTGAAAACCGGTAATTTGTAAACCAGTTACCTCGATCGGCAAGCGCAAATTGAGCTCTTGGTTCGCGAGAAATGGCTTGTCTTTAAATTGAGCGGGCAGATAGTCATTAGGAGCAAGTCTTTTTCGCACTACTGGCGTATTGGATGCATCTTTAAGTTCTATCAGTAAGTGCGGCCAAGGTTGTGGCTGCAGTAGTCGATTACGCATAGAAAAGGCCAGAGTCATCGAAGCGGGTCGTCCTTGAGCCTGCGGTTCGCTCGGTTGCTCGAGCGAAGACCCGTCTATCGTGATGCGATCGAGGTGCCTGTTCAAGCTGACCTCACACTTCAAGGATTCACACATAGTGTTCAGCGCAGGTCGCAACCAGGGAATACTTGTCGCCAAGTCATTACGATAAATATAGGCCAGCTGAATCAACAAAAACACAAGCGCAAAAAAACTTGCAAAGCCCCAAATCACGGTTTTCAAGCCCGCATTCGCTTCATCTTCAGCTAAAAACTCCGGGGGAGTTCGCCCAGCCACCAGGCCGTCACTGCGCAAGCGCGCCTCACCTTGCACACTGATCGTAGGTTCAGACCGATAATCCGGAATGAAATCGATACGCTCTATCGTCTCGGGCTCTTGTGGGGTGTGAATTGGGGTTGTAACCAGTCGCTCCCGATGACGCAGCACTGCAGGCTGTCCTATCGGCTGCAAGTCGGGCGTAGGCTCCGTGTGCTGAGCGACCGCCGCGCGGGTAGGCTCCACTAACTTCGCTGCACTAGCCAAGCTTGTTAAGGTAGGCAAACTACTGACGAGCGCAGCCCCACCATCGAAAATATGTTTGCACTGGCCACAACGTACCAAACCCTCGTGCGCACGCAACTGTTCCAGCGACACGACAAAGTCACTTTGACATTTTGGACAACGCGTGACAAGACTCATTTTTTTACCCTAGGGCTTCGTGCCCGCCAAACATACCCAGCCATCGCGCGCTTGCCAAACAGCCAGTGGCAACCACGGCGCGTAAGCCTGTGCAACCTCTTGTGCTTGTCGTTCAAGCACACCGGACAATACTAAACTACCACCCGAGCGCACACGTCCGCTGAGCATCGGTGCGAGCACTTTGAGCGGATTGGACAAAATATTTGCAACCACCACAGCAAATTGCCCCTCAGCTAAGACGTCTGGCAACATTGCCTGAATCGTAACGCGATTAGCGAGCGCATTGTCACGGGTGGCTTGCACAGCCTGGTCGTCAATGTCCACCCCTGTTACAGGTCCAGAGCCCAACATCGCCGCAGCAATCGCCAGAATTCCCGAACCACAACCATAATCTAAGACCGTCGCGGTCCGTGGCAGTTCCTTCGCCAACCACTCTAGACATAAATGGGTCGTGGGATGGCTTCCCGTCCCGAATGCCAACCCCGGATCGAGTTGAATCGCGATACAACCAGGCTCAGTCTTTGCAGGCATTTGATCCGCATGCCAACTTGGTACGATCAAAATATGGGCACCAACCTGAATGGGACCGAACTGCGACTGCGTCAATCTGACCCAATCCGCATCAGGCACATCGCGCAAGTGCCACGGCAACTCAGCGGTAGAGTCTATATCTTGCCGGGCCATGAGTAACAATTGGGCAGGATCGGTTCCGTCAGCCAGCAACACAATCAAGCGATTGTGTGCCCAAGCTTGGGTATTCGGTTCGCTACCCGGCTCACCGAACAGCGGTTGCTCATCCTCGGTATCAAGATCAGCATCTTCCACGGAAACCGATAATGCGCCAGCTTCAAGAAGTGCATCGGACAGCGGCTCAGCCAGAGATCCGGGACACAACAATACCAATTCACGCATAACAGTTTCCGTAAGCCGAGCTACGCAGCGCGGCCAAACTGCTCGCCAGAACGCTCAAGTGCGTTCAGCGAGCTTATTTTCTAGATAATGAATACTCGTACCGCCTTCAACAAAACGACCGTCGACCATTAACTCACGATGTAGCGGGATGTTAGTTTTGATGCCTTCGACCACCATCTCTGAAAGTGCGATAGACATCCGTGCCACAGCCTGCTCACGCGTATCGCCATAGGTAATTACCTTGGCAATCATCGAATCGTAGTATGGGGGCACGAAGTAGCCATTGAATGCGTGCGAATCGATACGCACACCAGGCCCACCCGGAGTGTGCCAGTTTGTAATACGCCCCGGACTCGGTACAAAGGTGAACGGATCTTCTGCGTTGATACGGCATTCAATGGCATGGCCTTTGAACACAATGTCTTTTTGTCGCAAGCTAAATTTTTCTCCGGCTGCCACGCGAATCTGTTGCTGCACCAAATCAATACCAGTGATTAATTCCGTGACAGGGTGCTCTACCTGAATACGCGTGTTCATTTCAATGAAATAAAACTCGCCGTTTTCAAACAAAAACTCAAAGGTACCAGCGCCGCGGTACTCAATCTTGCGGCAAGCCTCTGCACAACGCTCCCCGATTCGCTCAATCAACTTTCGATCAACGCCAGTCGCAGGCGCTTCTTCTATTACTTTTTGATGACGCCGCTGCATGGAGCAGTCACGCTCGCCGAGCCACACCGCATTGCGCCCACCATCTGCAAGCACTTGAATTTCGATGTGCCGAGGATTTTGTAGGAATTTTTCTAGGTAGACCTCGGGGTTATTAAATGCTGCGCCGGCCTCAGACTTGGTCATCACGACAGAACTTAACAGCGCCGCTTCCGTATGCACCACACGCATGCCCCGTCCACCACCACCACCGGCGGCCTTGATGATGACGGGATAACCCACCTCACGCGCGATGCGCAGAACTTCTTGCTCATCATCGGGTAACGCTCCGGCAGACCCAGGCACCACCGGCACGCCTGCTTCGATCATGGCGTTCTTCGCACTCACCTTATCGCCCATCAAACGAATCGACTCGGGACGCGGACCAATAAATACAAAACCACTTTTTTCGACGCGGTCCGCAAAGTCCGCGTTCTCAGACAGAAAACCATAGCCAGGGTGGATCGCCTCAGCGTCCGTTACTTCCGCAGCGGCGATGATGGCGGGCATATTTAGATAGCTATCGCGCGAAGCGGGTGGTCCGATACATACGGACTCGTCGGCCAGACGCACGTACTTCGCATCGCGATCCGCCTCGGAATGCACGACAACCGTCTTGATACCCATTTCGCGGCAGGCGCGTTGGATACGCAGTGCGATTTCGCCGCGGTTCGCGATCAGAATTTTTTCAAACATATTAGGCAATCACAAACAGAGGTTGGCCGTACTCAACGGGCTCACCGTTTTGCACGAGGATCTCTTTAATGACCCCAGATTTATCTGCTTCGATCTCGTTGAGCAACTTCATCGCTTCAATAATGCAAAGCGGCTCGCCTTCTTTTACCGTTTGACCCACTTCCACAAATACTGGTGCACCGGGGTTGGACGCGCGATAAAACGTGCCAACCATCGGCGCCTTGACCGTGTGCCCCAGGGGCACTGGGGCCGAAGGTGGTGCAGCAGGCATCGCCGCAGCAGCCTCAGCACTGCCGGCAGCAGGCGCCGGCGCATACGCTGGGGTCGGTGCATAAGCCACGGGCTGCAACGCTTGAGAAAACTTCACAATCCGAACCTTGCCCTCGCCCTCGGTGATTTCAAGCTCGGCGATGCCTGACTCCGCAACGAGATCGATTAAGGTTTTGAGTTTTCGCAGATCCATAGTGATTCCGTAAGTACTGTTAAATAAAAGGGGGGGTCGATCCGATGTGTCGGCCCGTCAGGCTGCCGTCTGGTGAAGGACGGCAAAGCGCAAGGCCGCCTCATAACCCTCGGGACCAAGACCGGCTACAACGCCAACCGCAAGATCCGACAAATATGAGTGGTGCCTAAACTCTTCACGCTTGTAAACATTTGAAAGATGCACTTCCACAAAGGAAATCTTTATTGCAGCTAGCGCGTCGCGGATGGCAACGCTTGTGTGCGTATAAGCGCCAGCATTGATCACAATAAAATCGGTGCCGTCCGTGCGGGCCGCTTGGATCCGATCCACTAGCTCGCCCTCGTGATTGCTTTGATAGGTAGACAACTCAACGCGGCTCTCTTTAGCCAAGGCGGCAAGTCTTGCATCAATCTCGGCGAGTGTGGTGTGCCCGTACACGTTAGGCTCACGCAACCCGAGCAGGTTGAGGTTAGGTCCGTTCAAAACGAGGATATTTTTTGCCATAAGAGGTCGTCCAAGCCAAGAATGCTTTGTACGCCACAAAACGTAACAAAAAAACAGTCAAGACGTACGGATTTATAGGCTAAATCCGGCGATTTGTCTATCTACGTCTTCGATTTCACTATTAGTTTGCTAATTCGACGCTGCAGATCTTCGGGCTCAACCTGGCCTAAAATTGTATCGAAAATGCTGCCATCTTCGTTTAAAAGAACGGTAAACGGCAGGCCTCCTGCAGCATTTCCGAGTGCTCTCACCATTGCAATTCCCGAATGACCGGCAACAACTATTTTGTAAGATACAGGTATTTTAGATATGAATTGCTTAATATTAGCTTCAGTATCGATGCCAATCCCTACAAAACCAAGATTTGGTGAGTTTTTTGCGATTTCATCCAGATAAGGCATCTCTTGAACGCAAGGTGCGCACCAAGTTGCCCAGAAATTCACGACCGTCGGGCGCCCCAGATAATCGCGTAAGGCAATCGTACGGCCGTCTAAGTCTGGCAGACTTGCCTCATAAAAGGCGGCGGAATCAGGCTTAGCGGGAGCCTCCCCTGACGACTGCGCACCGATTGCACGGTTGGCGGCAGGCGCTCTACTCGACGAGGATTTCCAGGCAAACAGCGCTGTGCCGAACATCGCAAGCAGACCTGCCGCACCGAACAGAATTGTTCTTCGTTTCATAAACGACATCATAGCGTCAGATTGCCACTAGTCCCTAGTACAAACCTCTCGAAACGCAATGCGCTCTCCCTCTACAATGCGCACAGGAGATTCGTCATGCATCTGCACATTTTGGGAATTTGCGGCACGTTTATGGGCAGCTTAGCGCTGATCGCCCGAGCTGCCGGCCATCGCGTCACGGGGTGTGATGCCGGTGTCTATCCCCCAATGAGCACTCAGCTCGAAGAGCAAGGCATTGCGCTCATCGAAGGCTTCGAGGCCGACCAACTCGCACTCAAGCCTGACCTTTTCGTAATCGGTAACGTCGTCACCCGGGGCAACCCCTTGATGGAGGCTATTCTGGATGCCGGCCTGCCCTACACCTCGGGTCCGCAATGGCTTGGCGAACACATCTTGCAAGGTCAGCATGTACTGGCAGTCGCGGGCACGCACGGCAAGACAACGACAAGCTCCATGCTGGCGTGGATCCTGCACTCTGCCGGCAAGCAACCTAACTTTCTGATTGGGGGGGTTGCTCCTGGTCTCGAAGTGTCGGGCAGATACGACCGGGCCCAACCTCTTTTTGTCATCGAGGCCGATGAGTACGACACCGCTTTTTTCGATAAGCGCTCAAAGTTTGTGCACTACCGGCCTAAGACGGCAATTTTGAATAATCTTGAGTACGATCACGCTGATATCTTTCCCGATCTCGCTGCGATCGAAACACAGTTTCATCATCTTGTGCGCACCATTGCGCGCTCAGGACAAGTCATCGCACCAACCGGCGAGCAAGCACTTGACCGCGTCTTGGCGCGAGGCTGTTGGGCCAAACTTGTCCGCACAGGCGAGACCTCTGGCTGGCATACAAAAGAGTTGAGCCCCCTTTCCTTTGAAGTCCGCAGCGACAAGACTTCGCATGGGACTGTGCAATGGTCCCTCACGGGCGCGCACAACCGTAACAACGCACTGGTTGCGATCGCCGCGGCCTCACACGTCGGCGTGGATCCTCGCACTAGCATTGCGGCACTATCAGCCTTTACCGGCGTCAAGCGCCGTATGGAGGTACGGGGGATCATCGACAACATCACGGTCTACGACGATTTCGCGCATCATCCAACAGCGATCCGTACAACGCTAGACGGGTTGCGCGCACAAGTTGGCCCGCAGCGAATTCTGGCGGTTCTAGAACCACGCTCGAACACAATGAAACTTGGCACAATGGCAGCACGTTTACCACAAGCCCTTGAGCCAGCGGACTTCGTTTTTTGTTTTGGTCAACGCGAGGGGAAACAGTCCTTGGGTTGGGATCCAACCGAAGTGCTTGCTCCACTCGGCGCGCGCATGCAAGCGCATCACGAAATCGATTCGCTTGTGCAGGCCATCGTCGATGCAGCGCAGCCTAACGACCATATTCTTGTTATGAGTAACGGCGGCTTCGCGGGAGTACACACTCGCTTACTCGAAGCTCTGTCCCGCAAGCGCTAAGCGGGGCACCAAACTGGATCACCGGATATCGTATGTACGTTTTGTTTGAAGAAGAGGGTGCATTTAAGACTGGGCATATCATGTCCGAGTCAGATGCTGCCCTGCAAGTTGAATCCGAATCTGGCAAACGCAGCAAAATCAAACGCGCTAATTGTTTGTTTACTTTTGCAAGCCCTGCGCCAGAGGTTTTGATGCCAGAAGCGCAAAAACTATCAGAAGAGATCGAGCTACAGTTCTTATGGGAGTGTGCCCCGCAAGATGAATTCGATGTTGAAACGCTTGGCACAGACTACTTCGGCCATCCCGTCAACACGCTTGAGAAAACTACCCTCTTGCTGCGCCTACACAGCGCTCCGATTTATTTTCATCGCCGTGGTAGAGGCCGCTATCGTCCCGCGCCTCCAGAGATCCTTACCGCCGCGCTCGCTGCACAAGAAAAAAAGCAGCAGCAAGCAGCTGATATGGCCGCCTGGGCCGATGAAATCATTGCCGGTCGCTTGCCACAGGCGATTGCCGACTCGGCGATGATGCTAGTGACAAGGCCCGACAAAAATTCGCAGGCATGGAAGGCCCTGGAGGCCGCGGCCACAAGCTTGCAAAAACCACCCGAGCGTGTGCTCCTAGAACTTGGCGCTTGGCCGCATGCGCTCGCTCTGCACAAGGGTCGCTTTATCGCGACCCATTTCCCGCGTGGCAAGGGGTTTCCCGACGAGACCTTACCGCCCGTTGAACGCGAACTCCCGCTTGCCGATGTCGTGGCGTACTCAGTTGATGACGTCACCACAACCGAAATCGATGACGCCTTATCCGTTACGGTTCTGCCTGATGGCAACCTAAAAGTTGGCATTCATATCGCAGCACCTGGCCTGTCGGTCACTCGAGATAGCGTCTTCGATAAATTGGCGCGCGCACGGATGTCGACGGTCTACATGCCTGGCGACAAGATTCCAATGCAACCCGATTCAGTGATTGCCGCCTATTCACTCGATGCAGGGCGTCCCACACCGGCGGTATCGCTCTATGTGATTGCCAACCCACAGACGGGTGAAATTCTCTCGCATGAAAGTAAGGTCGAACGTGTTGCTGTCCGCGAAAATCTTCGCCACAGCGCGCTTGATCAAGAGATTACGGAAGAAGCGCTAGCTGACTCCTCGCTCACCCTACCGTACAACGAGTGGGTACGTCCGCTTTGGACGCTCGCACTCTCGCTAAGCAAACAACGCGATGTTGTGCGTGGCAAAACCGAGAGCAACAATCGGGTGGAATACAGCTTTTATGTAGATGGCGATCCAGACAATCCTGAGACGACTGTCCGTATTGTGCCCCGTATGCGTAACGCGCCACTCGACCGACTGGTTGCGGAGTACATGATTCTGGCCAACAGCACCTGGGGCGGGCTATTGGCAGCGAACGGCTTGCCCGGTATCTATCGGTCGCAACAAGGCGGCCGTGTGCGTATGAGCACCCACGCCCTCCCGCATGAGGCAATTGGCGTGGCGCAGTATGCATGGTGCACCTCCCCGCTGCGACGCTATGTTGATTTGGTCAACCAGTGGCAAATTATTGCTGCGATCGAGCACGGTGTTTCAGCGCCCTTGGTGGCGCCATTCAAACCTAAGGATGCCGATCTCTTTGCCATCATCGGCGGGTTTGAATCGCAGTACACCGCGTGGCATGACTTCCAAAGTAATCTGGAACGCTTTTGGTGTCTGCGCTGGTTAACACAGCAACAAATGACCGAATGCACAGCGACCGTACTTAAAGAGGATCTCGTTCGCTTAGACCATGCCCCTTTGGTCTTTCGCGTAAGCGGGCTCCCGCAAAGCGAACGGGGTGATAGTGTGACCTTACAAATCCTCTCAATGGATGAATTGACCCTCGAGGTTGACTGCCGCTACCTCTCCACGCAAACATCATGACAATCCAGACAGCGTCCCTGGCCCTCAACGAAGCAGCCGACTGGTCCGTCGGTCAGCGTCGTTTTTTGTATTGGGCGGTGTCTTTGTCAATTCTTTTGCACCTCACTGTTCTAGCTTGGAACTTCTCGACCGAGCCGGCTGCAGCGCCACTACCTTCAGAAATTGAAGTCATTATGGTCAACGCACAAACGGATAGCGCACCTGCACTCGCGCGTTTGTTTGCACAATCAAATTTAGATGGTGGCGGCGAGGCGCCCAAAGGTTATAGCTCCAGCCAACTCGCGCATGGCGGTACCTCATCCGACGATTTGATGCTCGAAGCGCTGGTTAAGAAAAGACTACAACTTGAAGCACAACAACAAGAACTACTTACCCTTTTAAGGGCGCAACAAACAGCACAAGAAGGCCGCCCAAACGAGCATTTTCTGAAAGATACCGACCTGAATGGCTCCGACGAGGATGACCAAGAGGCGATTATGCGCAATAGCCGTATCGCGGTGCTCACCCAACAGATTGAACAATACAGCGAACGACCGCGCAAACACTTTGATGCCCCCTCAACACACCAAACCACGTACGCCCCTTATATTGATCAATGGCGGCGTCGAATTGAACAAATCGGAACCCAGCATTACCCGAAAGGGGTTGGCGACAAGGTCTATGGCAGCGTGCAAGCGACCATTACGATTCGTGCAGATGGCTCAGTGGCAGACATTCAAATTAATCGTCCGTCCGACAAAGCCTTACTCAATCAAGCTGTGCGTCGCATTGCCCAGCTGGCCGCGCCCTTCGCAGTCTTCCCTCAAGAGATGGCCAGCCAGCTTGATGAACTTGTCTTAACCCGTACCTGGCACTTTGTTAACGGAGCGGTCACCACGAAATGACACTCACTCAGACCCCGACGCTATGCGCCGTCGTTGGTAACCCCATCGAACACAGTCGCTCGCCGCTCATTCACCAGCAATTCGCTGAACAAACTGGGGTCAAGCTGCGCTATGACCGGATTCTTTCACCGCTAGACGGCTTCGCACGGACGGTAGACGATTTCTTTAGCGCTGGGGGCCGGGGACTGAACGTCACCGTACCCTTTAAGCTTGAAGCCTGGGAGCTCGCGCGAACACACTTGAGCCAACGTGCAACGTTAGCGCGCGCAGTCAACACACTTTGGACGGAGCAAGGCGTATTACATGGCTGTAATACAGACGGAGTCGGACTGGTTCAGGACTTACAACGACTTGCTGCACTCAATACGGACACACGCGTTCTGCTAATCGGCGCGGGCGGTGCCGCACGCGGAGTACTTGGCCCTCTATTGGATGCGGGGTGCGCCAAACTTCATGTGATTAATCGATCTCCTGCGCGCGCGCATGAACTCATCGCACAGCATCAAAAAGCAACCTGGGTTGCCCCCGGAAAACTCACCGCAGGCGGGTTAACAGAAGTCGACAGTCCTGGGAGCTGGGATCTGGTGATCAACTCAAGCTCGAGTAGTCTTAGTGGTGAAGCGCCAGCCGTGGCGTCTGGCCTGTACGCAAAGCATGCCTGGGCCTACGATATGATGTACGGCGCCCAGGCGACACCTTTCATGCTTCAGGCACAACGCGATGGCGCTATGCAGACGAGCGATGGGTTGGGTATGTTAGTCGGGCAAGCGGCCGAAAGCTTTTGCATCTGGCATGGCATACGGCCAGACATTGCGCCCGTACTGGCTGGTTTACGCACTGCCCTGCACAGTACCCACTAGGCATTACACTAGGACTTATGCAAACTGCACGTCGCTACCTCGCCCGCGAAATTTATCGGTCCACCTCGGTGGTACTGATTGCATTGCTGGGCCTGTTCACCTTCTTTACGCTTGTAGACGAGCTGGACACTGTGAACGCACGCTTTCCTCTGTCCGCCTTGTTTTACCTGCAAGGATTGTCGTTGCCCACCCGTCTGTACGACTTACTGCCAATTGGACTACTCATTGGTGCCATTCTTGCACTGTCCGGGTTAGCGCAACGCAACGAATTAGTCATTCTGCGCGTCTCGGGCGTCAGTGGGCTAGGACTATTGCGCATGCTTTGGACAGTGTCAATTCCAATCATCTTTGGCGCCCTCATCCTATCTGAGTTTTTAACGCCACTGGCCGAAATTAAAAGTAGCGAAGTCAATCTGCTGATGCGTGGCCGTGTCGAAGGGGGCCGCTTAGCAAGCGGTTACTGGTTTAAAGAACCGACCCCGAATGGTGGGACGCGCGTGATTAACGTGGGGAAGCTACTTACCTCTGGAAACGTTGAGAACCTTTCCATTTATGAGTTCCCAGACGGCCTCTCACTCTCGGTCATGACACAAGCGAAATCAGGAAGATTTGTCAAAGGTAAACTCGAAATGCAGGAGGTGGTCGAAACCCGCCTAGATGCAAATATCAAGAAAGTACTTGCCGATGCCAAGGTCACCGAGACGCCAGCAGCGACCGTGAAACACTTGCCACTGCAAACATTGGACACCTCCTTAAGCAGCGAACGGCTTGTCGCTCGTATCCTCACCCCAGAAAGAATGTCCCTAGTCGCTTTATATGACTATATTGACTACCTGAACCGCAATCAATTGCAAGCGGACCGACAAATCGTGGCTGTCTGGAGAAAAATGGCGTATCCCTTTACGTTATTGGTGATGCTCACCATCGCCGCTCCGATCAGTTTTATGCAAACACGTCGCGGAGGTGTCGGTGCGAAAGTGTTTTTAGGTATTTTGCTTGGTACTGGTTTTTTTATGATCAATCAACTGGCTCTAAACGTCAGCCTACTGTTTAACTGGCCACCCGTGGTGACTGCGCTGCTACCAAACATTGGAGCAATGGTTCTTGCGCTGACTGCTGTGTTCTTAATGGAAAACAGAAACGCGATCGCACAGCGTAATCGTGGATTTTTCTTCTCAAAGAAATTACCGATATGAGCGTTGGTAGTATCTGGATGATCGGTGATATCCAAGGCTGCTGTGACAGCCTGAATCATTTGCTTGAACAGCCAAAGATCGCAGATGACCCCACCGCACGGTTCTGGTTTGCGGGCGATTTGGTGAATCGCGGGCCACGCTCGCTTGCAACACTTAGACGCATTATGGCGATGGGCGACCGTGCCTTATCCGTTTTGGGCAACCATGACCTGCATTTACTTGCCATGGCTGCAGGTGCTAGGCGGCCAGGCAAGCGCGACACGTTAACCGAAGTGCTTGAGGCCCACGATGCGCCCGAGATTCTAAACTGGCTGCGACAGTGCCCTCTCGCACACTTTGAATACGGCCACCTCCTGGTTCATGCGGGCGTACTTCCACAATGGTCTACAGAAAAAACTCTCGCACTGGCTGATGAGGTGCACACCCAATTGCGCAGCAGCGATTGGAAACAATCCCTGTTAACCATGTACGGTAACGAACCAGACTACTGGGACGATTCCTTTCGCGGGCCAGAGCGCATGCGTGCGATCCTCAATGCGTTGACACGTATTCGTTTGTGCAACAAAGAAGGTCGCATGATGCTATCGGTCAAGACCGGGCCGGAAGTGGTGCAGCCAGGGCTGACTCCTTGGTTCAACATCCCGAAAAGAGCAACCCGCGATGTGACCGTTGTCTTTGGACACTGGTCAACCTTAGGTCTTACCCTCAGGCCGGACCTGATTTCGCTAGACACGGGTTGTGTCTGGGGTGGCCAACTAACCGCGGTAAGGCTACAAGATCAATTCGTCGTGCAGGTCCCCTGTGATCAGAGCGTCGACCCACTTGCTGATTAAGCTGCAAACCAGTCGACCAAGATTGGATCAACACGTCCGGCGTCCTCAAAATTTACCCAATGACCGACATCTGGCAGGATCACGCCGCGACGATTTGCATGCCCTTCAATCATGTGCGTCACCAAATAGTCAGGTTTACAGGTGATGTCATGCTCGCCCCAGACGATTAAGGTCGGGCCCGCATAAACATCAAGCGCTGGACCAAGCAGCCCTCGGCTCGAGATTCCTCGGCTGCGAAAGCGCGTATGAATACAGGAATAGGTATGGATGCCAATTGCGAACGGATCTACCTGCTCATCGGCATAGATCATATGCGCCCATAAGTTGAAACGCATTGCCTCAAGCAACTCTTCATCCGTCAAGGCGCGCTTCCAGTTAACGAGTTTGCCGCGCTCACGTCTTGGTCCACCATGCCCACCAGGGCCGAGTAAGGCTAGGCGTTTGACCGCCAAGCCCGCGGCTGCGACATTGGCAGATACTAGGCCACCAAAAGAAAAACCGGCAAGATTAAAGGGTGTGGTGGGGCCTAAAAGTGTTCGTATCGACGCAGCAGTGACTTGAACCATGCTCTCAAAATCGTCAAACTCTGGCGTACTCGATTCACCAAAGCCAGCTAGGTCAGCGATATAGAGTGTAAATTTTTTTGACAAGACATCAATGTTACGTGCCCAATGCAACCAACTGCCGTGCCCACCATGAATCAGCAGTAGGGGCTCACCTTGACCAAACTGTCGCCACATTACCTGCTGGCCGTCAACATCAATAAGATGGCGTTGACATTTTTTTTCGTATTCAGCCACCCAATCGAGAGTGAGCTGATTGACTGGATTTGTCATCGAAGGAAATCCTCAAACTTTGCAATGCTATTGTGAGTTTGCAAATAGTATCGCAAGGACAACTGCTCAACACCTTTGAAATTGTGTAAATTGTTGGGTAACTCACTTCGTTTTAACAAAGGTTAGTCATGATTATCGATTGTCACGGTCACTTCACCACCGCCCCCGCCCAAGTGGCGAAGTTTCGCGCCGACCAAATTGCGGAATTCCAGCGCACTGGCAAAGCACCCAACTTGGCACCTCCTGCAGTCTCTGACGACGAGATTCGCACGGGTATCGATAAGAACCAGTTGCGCATCATGCGCGAGCGCGGTATCGACATGACCATCTTCTCGCCCAAAGCGGTCGCGATGGACCACCACATGGGCAATGAGGATACCAACGTGGTTTGGGCGCGTTTTAATAACGAGCTGATCCATCGTGTATGTACCCTTTATCCCGATCATTTTGTCGGTGTATGCCAGTTGCCACAGGCCACTGGCGTTGCACCCGGTGCCCGCGTCATCGCAGAGCTTGAGCGTTGTGTCAATGAATTTGGCTTTATTGGTGCCAATCTAAATCCCGATCCTACGGGCGGACGCTGGACTGATCCACCACTATGGGATAAGAAATGGTGGTATCCGCTCTACGAGAAAATGGTTGAGCTCGATGTGCCTGCGATGATTCACGTAAGCGGCTCTTGCAATCCGCACTTCAACGCAGTGGCAACACACTACATCAATGGCGACACGACTGCTTTTGTGCAGTTCATGACCTCCGATATTTTTAAAGACTTTCCGACACTCAAATTCATTATCCCGCATGGTGGTGGCGCAGCACCCTACCATTGGGGACGCTACCGTGGCATAGCGCAAGACATGGGTTTGCCACCGCTGGAAGAAAAAGTACTTAACAACGTATTTTTTGACACCTGCGTCTATCACCAGCCAGGCATCGATCTATTGCTGCGCGTCTTACCCACCAAAAACATTTTGTTTGCCTCAGAGACAGTTGGTGCTGTACAAGGCATCGACCCCTTAACCAATTACTACTACGACGATACGAAGCGCTACATTGACGCGTCTGCGTCCGCCGATGCACAACAAAAGCAACAAATGTTTGCCCGTAACGCGCTAGGTGTCTATCCCCGACTAAGGTCACACCCGCGCTGCCAGAGCTGTTAACTCAGCGTTAATGTGGACTAGCTCGGTCCTATTTTGTCGCGAGGCACCAGCTCCTGCAGTATGACCTGACGAGCTAAATGACCCAACTTGGCGCGAGGCGGAGCCTCGCTCCCGTCTGAGCTCCAGATGGGAGCCAAGAATACTACTTCGACGGCGACGCCAGTGCCTCCGAGCACTCGCCACAAATTTCGTGCAAGTGTTTCTTCACCCACAAAGGCGGCAAAGTCACTGCGTCTGCCGTGATGGTAAAAAACAAGCGCAACAGGTTGTATAGAAGCGTCACCCTTACGCGCTGGCTCAAAGAGATTGGCATAAAACGGGCGTAAATCGTAGCCAGGCGAAGTCGTCCCTTCAGGAAATAACCCTACCGCCTGCGCACGTGCAAAACGCTCTTGCATCGCGTGACCGACCTTATGCACCGCATGGCGCGAGGCTCTTTCGATAAAGATTGTGTCGGCACCAGCGACCAGCCAGCCAAGTAACGGCCAGCGACGAATTTCACTCTTGGCGACAAACACTGTGGGGCGTGCGGCATTTAGTAGAAAGATATCTAGCCAGGACACGTGATTCGAGACAAACAGGACCGGACCGCTCGTTAAGGGGGAGCCACTGCGCGTCGTCAAAATGCCGCACAACACGAGCAACATGCGGGACCAATGCATCTTGGTCCAGCCGCGCCCTGCCTGACCAATGAAAGGGTTCAACAGAATGATTGCGCACAGTCCAAGCGCAACCCAAATGGTGAGCGCACTGAGTCTGCAAATAAAGCGAAACAAACTCAACCAGCGAACTCCCAGGCGACCTGCCCGCGCACGATGGTTGTTTGCACGCGACCTGGCAAGTCGATACCCAAGAAAGGCGTGTGCTTGCTTTGACTTAACAAGGACTGTCGACTCACTTGCCAGTACGCGCTTGGGTCTACGATGCACAGATCGGCTGGTGCACCGATGCCAAGCTGCCCCGCCGAGGCAATGGCCGAGGAGGAGGCTGCCAACACGCGTCCTGGTCCACTCGTGACGCGCGCTAACGCATCAACAAGCGGCACCTTCGCGTCTTGCGCCCACTTCAGTGTCAAGGACAAAAGAAGTTCAAGGCCCGTCGAACCAGGTTCGGCTTCAGCAAACGGCAGCATCTTTCCCTCATCATCAACCGGCGTGTGATCAGAACACACAACATCGATCGTTCCATCGGCGAGTCCTGCACGAATCGCATCCCGATCACGCTGTCCGCGCAGTGGTGGATCCAGTCGGAAGTTGCTGTCGTAATACCCAATGTCGACATCCGTTAAATGCACATGATTGGCAGACACATCACACGTAACAGCTAATCCCTCTTGTTTTGCGGCCCGCACAAGATCAATCCCTGCGGCAGACGACAAACGACAAAGATGTAGCCGAACGCCCGTGGTGCGCTGAAGATCAAACAAGGTGTTGAGAGCAATCGTTTCTGCTTGCTGCGGAATACCGGGTAACCCAAGACGTGAAGCATAGGCACCGCTCGCAGCCACGCCACCCTTGGCTAGCCAGGGGTCTTGCGCACGCAACCACAACATAAAATCAAATGTGCGCGCATACTGCATCGCGCGCAGTAATACTGTTGTATCGATTACAGGCGTATCCGCTTGAGAGAACGCAATGCATCCCGCATCGGTAAGTTCGGCCATCTCTGTCAGAGTTTCGCCTTTCAACCCTACAGTCATCGCGCCGAGCGGATACAAATTCACCTGCGCCAATTGTCTCGCACGGTGTTTGAGCATTTCTACCAAGCCTGGCTCATCGAGTGTTGGATCTGTATCCGGTGGTAAGACAAGGCTTGTTATGCCACCTGCAAGTGCCGCCCGCATTTCGCTGGCGAGTGTGCCGCGATACTCAAAGCCCGGCTCGCGTAGACGCGCGGCTAAATCGACAAGCCCAGGCACAACTAACTTGCCTGAAGCATCGATCACACGCTCTGCTTTGAAGCCAGCGGGCGCCTGACCAAAAGCTAAAACATGACCATCCGCAACAAATAAATCCGTTTGTTGATCACGCTTATTCGCCGGATCAATCACACGACCATTTTTAATCTGAAGCTTCATGCTGATGCTCCTGCAACGATACTCATGACAGCCATGCGCACTGCAATCCCGAACGTCACTTGATTCAAGATAACCGAATGCGGGCCATCGGCGACGGCCGAGTCAATTTCCACTCCGCGATTCATGGGTCCCGGATGCATCACGATGCAGTCTGACTTAGCCAGAGCGAGTTTTTCTTCGGTCAAGCCATAATGCTTGAAGTATTCGTGCGCTGAAGGCAGTAACGCGCCCCCCATCCGTTCGTTTTGTAGTCGCAGCATGATGATGACATCTGCGCCTTTTATGCCTTCCTTCATATCTGTGAAGACGCGCACGCCCATTTGATCGAGACCTGAGGGTAGTAAAGTTAACGGCCCGACCGCACGCACCTCTGCCACGCCCAATGTCGTCAAGGCGTGGATGTTCGAGCGCGCCACGCGTGAGTGCAAAATATCACCCACCACAGCCACCGTTAAATTGGCAAAGTCCTTTTTGAAATGTCTGATCGTATACATATCAAGCAGACCTTGCGTCGGGTGAGCATGCCGCCCATCGCCTGCATTCACCACATGCACATGGGGTGCAACATGCTGCGCGATTAGGTAGGGGGCTCCACTTGCCTCGTGTCGCACCACAAACAGATCGGCCTGCATAGCCGACAAGTTTGCAATCGTATCGAGCAGGGTTTCTCCTTTTGCGGCGGATGAGACGTTGATATTTAAATTGAAGACATCCGCCGACAATCTCTTTGCTGCGATTTCAAACGTGGTCCGCGTGCGCGTGGAGTTTTCAAAAAACAGATTAAAAACACTCTTACCACGCAAAAGAGGTACTTTTTTTACATCCCGATCAGCGAGCGGCACAAACGTCTGTGCGGTATCCAGAATATGGGTCAAGATGTCACGCGGCAGGCCTTCGGTCGTAATCAGATGCGTCAGCTCACCATGTCGATTGAGTTGAGGATTACGCATCAATGCTCCTTGGTTTCAATAGTAAGAACAAACGCACCTGTGTCGGTTTGGGACAAGACAAAACTCGCTGCAGGGGCAGGCTCCACATAGCCGCCCACTGCGACGGCCGCAATCGGCAACTCTCTTCCACCACGATCGACCAGGACTGCCAAACGTATCGAAGCTGGTCGGCCATAATCAAACAGTTCGTTCATTGCCGCACGAATCGTCCTGCCGGTGTAGAGCACATCGTCGACCAGAATTAAGTGCTTATCCGCAACCGGAAACGATATCTCTGACGGCATCACTTGCGCATGCAAACCAATCTTGTCGAAATCATCGCGATAAAAACTAATATCCAGCGTACCCATGGGCTGTGCAAGCCCAAGATCTTTATGCAGTCGTTGCGCGAGCCATGCACCGCCAGAATGAATCCCGACTAAATGGACCAGACCAGTGGGTAGGGATTGAATAATATGGCGCACCGCAGACAAGAGATTGCCGTAAAGCGTTTCAGCGTCAGGCAAGGTAGCGGGCGTGTAGGCGGGGGTTATGGGGGCCATTCGTCGAGCCTCAAGTCAGCGCATCAAAGTAGCGTTGGAGAATAATAGCCGCTGCGACGGCATCATCAGGGGCATTGCCGGTAATTTTCTGCGCTTCCATGCTCGACCCTCGCTCGTCAATCAACGCAACGGGCAAGCGGAAGCGACCTTCTAGTTGGTGTGCAAAACGTCGGCAGCGTGCAGTCGCCTCTTGATCTGAACCATCCGTGTTGAGGGCAAGCCCGACCACCAAGCGCTCTGGTTGCCAGAGCTTAAGCAAGGCTTCGATACGGGCAAAGCGCGCGTCACGCGTGGCACTTTCGATGATTTCGAGGGGCCTAGCCTGCCTAAGCAAAGAATTTCCGAGAGCAACGCCTAGTTTTTTGACGCCGTAATCAAAGGCGAGAAGCGTTTCCTCAGGCATGCCCCGCCACACTAGACAACATTGCGGGATCAATCCCAAGCAGTTTAAGTGCGGCCGAGTAGCGGTCCTCTGGAGGCGTCGCAAAAATCACATCGGGATTAGCCGGAACAGTCAACCAGGCATTTTGTGCGATTTCGTTTTCAAGCTGCCCGGCGCCCCACCCTGAGTAACCTAGGGTCACCAGCATTTTGTCGGGGCCATTGCCTTGTGCAACGGCCTGCAACACATCGCGAGAGGTGGTCAGGGCAAGCTGCCCAAGCTGGATGCTGGAGCTGAAACTGCCCGCAGGCGAATGCAAAACAAAGCCGCGATCTGTGTGGACGGGCCCACCGAAATAGACGGACGCGTTCTGAGGCAGTGCGATTTCAAGCTTTAAATCGATTTTTTCGAGCAAACCCGCCACGCTAAGATCAGTCGGTCGGTTGATCACCAAGCCGAGTGCCCCTTTGGGTCCGTGCTCACAAAGATAAATCACCGTGCCAGCAAACTCACCGCCGACCATACCAGGCATGGCCATCAGAAACTGATTGGACAGGTCAATCGGCTCGACGGCCGGCGTGGGTTGCTGCGTCATAGGCCCGGCTTAAATCTCCATCAATTCGAAGTCTTCTTTACGCGCACCGCACTCTGGGCATACCCAGTTCGGTGGCACGTCTTCCCAACGGGTACCTGGGGCAATACCCTCTTCGGGCACGCCAGTCTCTTCGTCGTAAATCCAACCACAAATCAAACACATCCAAGTACGCATTTTTTTCTCTTCGTTTCAGGACTTACCGCTCCACCGGGAATTTTAGGCGGATAAAACGGCTCATCTCTTACAATGGGGTCAATCTTACCGAAACCAACAAGGCTTTGCCTGCAGATCGCTTGCCTTTTTGACATGAATCAACCTATTTCAACTCCAATTACGCTGATTTTTGGCCCTTTTGACCCAACTGGCTCAGACGGCCTGCCCGCGGACGCGGTGACCTGCGCTGCGCTCGGTGGGCATGCGATCGCAGCACTGACCGCGGTCACCATTCAGGACACGGCCGAAAGCGAGTCCGTGTTTCCCTGTCCGGCCGAGCAGATTGATGATCAAGCCCGCTGCCTGCTCGAAGACGTGCCGGTTGGGGCAATCAAAGTGGGGGCTTTGAACTCTGCCGAAGCAGTCAGCGCGGTCGCGCAAATCGCTGCGGATTACAGCCAGGTTCCTTTGGTTCTGCATTTAGGTGCGCCAGAAATTACCACTGAGCAACCCGAGGAGGAAGAGGAAGAAGAAGTCGAAGATCTCGTTGGATCCGTTCTTGAGTTACTCGTTCCGCAAGCGCACGTGGTGGTCATCGAAGCCCGCAGACTCACACAATGGATCACAGAAGAGGTACTCGAAGCTTCTGGACTGACCGCCGGACCACAAGCGCTGCAGGCGATTGGTGCCGACTGGGTGTTGGTCACGGGAAGCCCGCAGCGCCCCGGGCACTTGGTGAACATCCTGCTTGGACCAGATAACGAAACGTTCACCTGGCCCTGGGTTGCACCACCAGAACGCTTACGTGACTCTGGTGGATTGGTCGCTGCCGCACTCGCCGCCCTACTGGCCCAAGGCCTAAGCGTTGAAGAGGCAGCAAAACAGGCCTGTGCTCATGCTGAACAAGCGCTCGCGCAGTCTTTTCAACCAGGAATGGGGCGACGGATCGCGCGCCGCCACCCTAGTGCCTCCTGACCGAAACCCTCTGAGCTTCGTGCCTATGAACAATAACCTCAGATTTCCGCGCGGCCTTTACGGTGTGACACCAGAATGGACGGATGCAGATAAGCTCGACCAAGCAGTGCGCGCCGCCGCCCGCGGGGGCATGACTGGGTTGCAATTGCGCCACAAAACAGCGACATCAGCCTGGCGCAAAGCCCTTGCGCGACGACTACGGGACACGTGTCAAGAGTACGGTGTTGTGTTTATGATCAACGACGATTGGCGTCTTGCTCTGGAAATCGGCGCGGACGGCGTACACGTCGGACGAGAAGACGATGCACCAGCGTTGGTTCGGCGTGAAATCGGTCCCAAGTTATTGCTTGGGGTCTCTTGTTACGCGGATACCTCTCTTGCCACGAAGCACTTAGCGCATGACGTTGACTACATTGCCTTTGGCGCCATGTTCTCGTCCCAAACCAAACCGCTCGCCCCACCTGCACCGTTGTCGGTACTGACCGACGGCCAAACACTATGCCAGGCAATGCCACATCCCCGCCCCGCTGTGGTCGCGATCGGCGGTATCGGTGTCGCGCAGGCCGACTCGGTGATCCGGGCTGGCGCTGACACAATCGCCGTGGTGGGCGGACTCTTTGCCTCACCCAACATTGAAGAAACTGCGCGCACCTTCAGCGCGAAGTTTCAAAACGCTCACACAAAAACCTGATACTTTCTCCTGACTAAGCGGAGTACTTCCTATGCCAACTAATGCCGAACTCTTTGCACGCGCCAGTCGCAGTATTCCTGGAGGCGTCAATTCACCCGTCCGAGCTTTCCGCTCTGTCGGTGGTACGCCCCGTTTTGTAGCCCGCGCCCAAGGGCCCTATTTTTGGGATGCAGAGGACAAACGCTATATCGACTACATCGGCTCTTGGGGGCCCGCGATTCTTGGGCACGCGCATCCAGAAGTAGTACGTGCCGTGCAAGAGGCGGCCGTCCATGGCCTATCTTACGGTGCCCCCACCGAGGCAGAGATTGAAATCGCCGAAATGCTGATCGCACGCATGCCCTCGATCGAGCAGGTGCGTCTGGTGAGTTCTGGCACCGAAGCCACTATGACAGCCATTCGTTTAGCCCGAGGCGCAACGGGGCGTAACAAAATCATCAAATTCGAAGGCTGTTATCACGGTCATGCAGACAGTCTGCTTGTGAAAGCAGGTTCAGGGCTGCTGACCTTTGGCAACCCAACTTCAGCTGGCGTGCCACCCGAGTTCGTGGCGCACACTATCGTGCTGGATTACAACGACAGCGCTGGCGTCAAAGCAGCCTTCGCACAACACGGCAAAGACATCGCTTGCATCATCGTGGAACCGATCGCTGGAAACATGAATTTGATCAAGCCTGTCGCAGGTTTTCTGGAAACCCTGCGCAGTGAATGTACAGCGCATGGTGCGCTCTTGATATTCGACGAAGTCATGACAGGTTTTCGTGTCGGACCACAAGGTGTACAAGGCCTGACCGGCATCAAACCCGACATCACCACGCTCGCAAAAGTGATCGGCGGCGGGATGCCCATCGGCGCCTTCGGCGCAAGCGCCAAAATCATGAGCAACATCGCGCCACTGGGCGGTGTCTACCAGGCGGGCACACTCTCAGGCAACCCAGTCGCCGTTGCAGCAGGCATCACGACGTTAAAGCTTTTGGCCAAGCCCGGCTTTTATGAAGACCTCAGCAAGCGTACCCGTGCCCTCTGCGATGGCCTGGTGGAGCGTGCACGCGCGCACAAGATTGCATTCAGTGCAGACTGTGTCGGAGGCATGTTTGGTGTGTACTTCTCAGACAAGGTTCCAACTACCTTAGCCGAAGTTTCCGCAAGCAACATTGAAATGT
>JBILJY010000267.1:0-2591 GCA_044376975.1 Burkholderiaceae bacterium
GGCACATCAGGCAGTAGTGCAGAGCGCTTGGGCAACAGCACTGCCATCGCACGCAGCTTTTCCGCGCTGATGTGAGAGAGCGTGCTGGTCGGCGTGGCGAAGGTGAACTGTACATGTCCGCCCAGCATATCGTTGATGGTTGGACCTTCACCTTTGTAGGGGATCAGGTTCGTATCAATCTTTGCCTCTTTCGTCAGTTTAGTGTGCATGAGCTGTGTCACGCCGCTGTAGCTTCCGTAGTTGAGTTTGCCAGGATTCTTGCGTGCGAACTCAAGCAGCTCCTTGGCATTTTTTGCTGGTACGTTCGGGTTGGCGACCAACACATACACATAGCGCCCAACCATGGATATAGGGGTGAAGTTTTTAACAGGGTCGTAGGGTGGTTTTTTGCGCAGGAGCGGAACCTGCATCATTGGGGTGTTTGAAGCTAGGAAGAAGGTATAGCCGTCAGGATCTGAACGCATGACGTATTCGGCGGCAATCGCGCCATCTGCACCGGGTTTGTTCTCGACCACGACAGGCTGCCCAAGGGCGGTTGTCATCGACTGAGCCAGGATGCGGGCCACAACGTCAGTTGAGCCTCCGGGTGGGAACTGTAAAACGATGCGAACTGGCTTAACAGGCCATGTTTGTGCGTTTGCTAAGCTACAAAGTACTGAAAGGAAGGAAGTGGCAACGATATTACGTAAGAGGCTAAGTTTCATTTTTATGCATTCGTAAAGTGTTAGTTTGTCTCAAATTGTTGGCAATAGCTGCGATTAGGCCGCATCATCAACTGCCATTGTTTTACTATAGCTAGACGCCGACGGATCTAATGGTATGCCCTAGCGTGTCCAGAGCGGCAAACGATTACGCTTTATATTGAAAAAATCAGGAGATACGCATGAAATTCTTGGGAGTTCAGCTTGACTAAGCCTGTTGCGCGTTATCCCATCCCCGAGCTTAAGGACCTGCCTGAGGACATCCGACAATGCATCCTTGCGGTCCAGGAAAAATCTGGCTTTGTTCCGAATGTATTTTTAGTACTGTCGCGCAGGCCTGCTGAGTTCCGGGCGTTTTTCGCTTACCACGATGCATTGATGGTTAAGGAAACTGGCAGCTTGACCAAAGCCGATCGCGAAATGATCGTGACGACGACGAGTGCCAAGAATGATTGCCTTTATTGTGTCGTGGCCCATGGCGCTATTTTAAGAATCTACGCCAAGGATCCCTACGTTGCTGACCAAGTCGCGACCAATTATCTCAAAGCCGATATCACACCTCGCCAAAAAGCGATGCTAGATTTTGCAGTCAAAGTGTGTCTGGACGCCCAGTCGGTCGGCGATGCTGATTATGCGGCATTACATGCGCATGGCTTTGATGATGAAGACATCTGGGATATTGCTGCGATTACCGGATTTTTTGGGATGTCTAATCGCATGGCTAATGCATTTTCTATGCGCCCGAACGACGAATTTTATTTATTGGGCCGTATCCCTAAGGTTAAAAAGTCTTCTTAAGGAGTGCGTGCGCGACCAGCGTACGGAGCGGCGCAGCCTTCTACAATATTTCTTTTGTACGTCATTTGGAATCACATCATGTCTGGACCGCTTTCCCATATCAAGGTACTTGATCTTTCCCGCGTACTGGCTGCCCCTTGGGCCGCCCAAAACTTGGCGGACTTAGGTGCCGACGTTATAAAAGTTGAGCGACCCGTTAAGGGGGATGACTCGCGCGCCTTTGCTCCGCCATTTTTAAAGGACACCGAAGGGAACGTCACCCGCGAGTCGGCCTATTACTGTGCAGCCAATCGTGGCAAGCGGTCGATTACGGTGGATCTCTCTAAGCCAGAAGGGCAGCAACTGGTACGAGACCTCGCACGAGAGGTCGATGTGATCCTAGAAAACTACAAAGTAGGGGATCTCGCGCGTTACGGTTTGGGCTACGAGGACATCAAAGCGATCAATCCAGCAATTATTTATTGCTCCGTCACAGGCTTCGGTCAAACCGGTCCTGAAAAGGATCGTCCCGGCTACGACTTCATGGCGCAGGGCATGGGTGGCCTCATGAGCGTGACGGGTGAGCGTGACGATCTTCCTGGAGGCGGACCACAGCGCGTTGGCGTGCCGATCATTGATCTAACCACAGGCATGTATGCCAGCATCGCAATCTGCGCTGCGATTGCGAGCCGTGCGGTCACTGGCAAAGGGCAATGGATCGACGTATCGCTGCTGGATTCTTGTGTAGCCTTCCTGTCAAATCAGGCGATGAACTATTTCGCGACGGGCGAATCGCCTAAGGCGATTGGCAACGCGCATCCTAATATTGTGCCGTATCAAACATTTAAGACAGCGGATGGCGCTTTGATCTTGGCCTGCGGCAATGACAATTTGTTTAATAAGTTTTGTGAAGTCGCTGACTGTATGCACTTAGCCAAGGATCCGCTGTATTCGACAAACGGTGCACGGGTGAAAAATCGCGAAGCGATTACGGCGCTTTTAAACGTCATATTTTTGAAACGTACAACGCGTGAGTGGGTCAAACTTCTTGATCAAGCCGGCGTGGCGAATGGGCCGATCAACACCGTTGCTCAAGTGTTTGAAGAGCCGCAG
>JBILJY010000268.1:0-2587 GCA_044376975.1 Burkholderiaceae bacterium
ATCAAGCAGATACCGAGACTCATTGGGTTGCAAAGTTATAAAACTGTCTGGCAAATGGTGTCGCACTATCTTAAAAACGACAAACTTCGGCAAGCTTTCTCGATACAGCCGCTGCTCGTGGGTGGCAATCCCTTCGACACCACCAGCATTTATTGTTTGATCCATTATCTTGAACGCGCCTACGGCGTGCAATTTGCAATGGGTGGTACGCAAGCCATTGTGGGTGCGCTAGAACAACTGATGCTGCGTCAAGGCATTGAGATTCGCCTGAATCAGACTGTTGAGCGCTTGGTTGTCGATTCGGATACCGTGAAAGGGGTCGTCCTTGAAGGGGGACAAGTCATTGAGGCTGACATCGTTGTTTCAAATGCGGATCCGGCCTACTTGTATCAGCATATGATCGAGCCCAAAAAGCAATTTTTTTTGACACGCTTAAAAGCAAAAAAGTCTCAGTACTCCATGGGGCTCTTCGTACTGTATTTTGGTACAACGCGAACCTATTCAAGCATTGCGCACCATACGATCTGGATGGGCGAGCGCTATAAAGAGCTCTTGGCAGATATTTTTAATCGTAAGATCTTGTCCGAGGATTTCTCACTCTATCTGCATCGCCCGACGGCGACCGACACGAGCTTTGCCCCAGACGGCTGCGATAGTTTCTATGTGCTTTGCCCCGTCCCCAACTTGCAGGGCGGACAAGATTGGGCCGTTGAAGGGCCAGCCTTACGCGATCGCATTGTTCTTGCTTTAGAAAAAACAATATTGCCTGAGCTGTCAGCAGTCATTACTGAAGACTTTTACATGACACCAAAGGACTTCGAGCACGATTATCTGAGCGAGCATGGCGCAGGTTTTTCGGTGTCGCCAATATTCACCCAGTCGGCTTGGTTTCGCTTTCACAACCGCGCTGAAAGTCTAAAGAATTTATATTTGGTTGGTGCAGGGACCCATCCTGGCGCAGGGCTGCCAGGCGTAATCTCTTCAGCCAAAGTCGTTGATGCGTTGATTCCAAGGGTGCTACCCGCGTGACATTGGCTAACGACACCCTCGACCCAGACCGAATTCTTGCCGCAAAGGGCAAGAGCTTTTACTGGGCCCGTCATCTGCTGGGGGCAAGACATTCTAGTCGTGCGACGCGACTTTATCGTTTTTGTCGTTATGTTGATGATTTGGCAGATGAGGATCAATCGGTCGCTAGCGCAAAGAAAAACATCGCCGCGCTTCGTGATTCAATTCTCTCAGGGTCGACAC
Organism: Burkholderiaceae bacterium; assembly: GCA_044376975.1. GTDB lineage: Bacteria > Pseudomonadota > Gammaproteobacteria > Burkholderiales > Burkholderiaceae_B > Zwartia. The sequence goes on from JBILJY010000268.1 coordinate 1,252, forward strand.
AGGATGTCGTGGTGCAAGATGGAATTGCATTAATCACTGACTGTCAGATTGATAAGAGTGTCGTACTGGACTTGATCGCAGGAGTTTGCTCTGACACCGAGCTTGTCAGAATGACAGACGAGGCCCACCTACTGCAATACTGCTATCAAGTGGCTGGTACGGTCGGGCTAATGATGTGCAACGTACTCGATGTCGATCATCCGGAGGCTCAAGCCTTCGCCATCGATCTGGGCATGGCCATGCAGTTGACTAACGTCTGCAGAGATATACAGGCAGATGCCTTGGTCGATCGGCGTTATATCCCGTCAGCGTTAGTCAATGGCTTAGCGCCGAGTGAACTCATCGAACCAAGCGACGCGCACAAAAAAATGGTTCAAGAGGCCGTGGCGACCTTGTTAAATCTTGCCGATGACTATTACCGGAGTGGCGAGCAAGGCTTATCTTATTTGCCGTTTAGAGCCAGATTGTCAATTTTGGTAGCGGCTCGCCTCTACCGTGAGATTGGTCAACAACTCAGGCGAGAGCACTACGAATACTGGCATCAACGCATTGTCGTGTCTAAAGCAAAAAAAATTAGGCTGACGATCGAAGTCCTGCTCACCGCGCCGTTTACACTAAAGTTTTGGCGCTACCCAAGTCAGCATAATGACAAGCTGCACGCGCCCTTAGTTGCAAAAGATACAGAGACGCACTTGTCTGTGCAGGGTCATGCAAACTGAATTTGATCTAATTGTTATCGGGGCCGGTTGTGCTGGGCTAAGTTTGGGAATGCAACTCGCCACGTTGCACGCGCAAACGCCTAAAACGCTCTTGCTTGAATCCCGCGTAGCGTATGAGAACGATCGAACCTGGTGTTTCTGGGGCGATGAGCAAACGTCATTTGCCACGCTTGCCAGGCATAGTTGGCAGCGCTTTAGCGTTACGAATGGCGTGCGTAGCAAGTTGATCGACTGCACGCCAACACCCTACCGGATGTTATCTGCGGCAGATTTTTATGCACAGGCGGTTGAGGCGATCACGAGTAATGCGGCACTGAGTTTAAGAATGGGCAGCGCACTGACTGCTGAGCCTAGCTTTGCGAAGGGGAAGTGGCTTCTTCACACCACGGTAGGTTCATTCTCTGCCAACTCCATCGTTGATACCCGTCCACTGCCGACCGACCAGATGTCTGACACGACCCTATGGCAGTCATTTCTGGGTTGTGAGCTTGAGTTTCAAGAGCCATACTTTGACTCCAAGTCTGCGCAACTAATGGATTTTTATCAGGCCAATCAAGCCTTCGTTGGTTTTATGTATGTACTACCCCTTTCATCAACAAGAGCGCTCGTCGAATTTA
>JBILJY010000269.1:0-2585 GCA_044376975.1 Burkholderiaceae bacterium
CAATCTCGGTGGCGGCTTTGGTCGTCGTGGTGCATTCCAGGACTACACCACGCAGGCGGTCAACATCGCTAAGCAAATGCCTGGTACACCGATCAAGCTGATCTGGACCCGTGAAGAAGATATGACGCAGGGTCGTTACCACCCCGTCATGATGTGTAAGCTCACAGGCTCCTTTGATGCCAACAAGAATCTGACCGGTGTGCATATGCGTCTGTCGGGACAATCGATTCTGGCTGCGGTGCGCCCAGCAATCGTTGCACAACAAAAAGGCCGTGATCCCATCGTGTTCCAGGGTGTGTTTGATGGTGGGGAACATGCACTCGGCTATGAGTTCCCTAACCAGCTGATCGATCATGCAATGCGTAACACGCATGTGCCACCAGGTTTCTGGCGTGGTGTGAACATTAATCAGAACGCAATCTTTATCGAATGTTTCATGGATGAGATGGCTGAGGCCGCTGGAGTGGATGCCGTTGAGTTCCGGCGCAAGTACATGACTAAGTTCCCCCGTAACTTGGCCGTGCTGAACGCAGTTGCGGACGGTATCGGCTGGACCAAGCCTGCGGCAAAAGGCGTATTCCGCGGTGTCGCGCAAATGACTGCCTTCGGTAGCTATGTTGCTGCAGCTGCGGAGCTATCTGTAACCGACGGCAATAAGGTGAAGATCCATCGCATTGTCGCCGCGACAGATTGCGGCTACGCCGTGAATCCTGCACAGATCGAGCGCCAAGTCTCGGGTTCGTTTGTGTATGGCTTGTCTGCCTTGTTTGAAGAAGAGTGCACCATCAAAGATGGTCGTGTCGAGCAAAAGAACTTCGATACCTTTGGCTCGATCCGTTTGGCGCAAATGCCGAAAGTTGAGACCATCATCATTCAAGGTGGCGGTAAAGACTGGGGCGGTATCGGTGAACCAACGATTTGTGTCGCAGCACCCGCAGTTCTGAACGCAATTTATCGTGCGACAGGAAAGCGGTTGCGTGACGTGCCACTCAAGAAGAGTGGCTTTACGTTGGTATGACCTTAAGGCTTGTTGGTGGAATGTTGCTTGCGACGATTGTGTCGTTTGCAGCACCCACTGCAAGCTGTGCGCAGATTCGTTCTGCGCTAGAGATTCCTGAACCTCTGGTGAGTCAGCCAGGGGATGCTGTTCGGGGTAGGGTAATTGTTTTAAGTCGACAAAGCGGACTTTGCATTCTTTGCCACAGCGGTCCATTTCCCGAGGAGCGTTTCCAAGGCAATATGGCACCTGATCTTGGTGTGAGTGCGCAGCGGCTGACGGCGAGTCAGTTGCGAGCTCGTATCGTTGATGCAAGTGTGTTTAATCCCGAGACAATCATGCCGGCCTATTATCGGTCTAGTGGGTTGAGCCGAGTTGCTCCGGGGTATGCCGGTAAAACATTATTGACTGGCCAAGAGATTGAAGATGTCGTAGCGTTTTTAGTGAGCTTGAAACCGTGACAACAAATCGAAGAACCTTTGTGATGGCGATGGGTGCGGTAGGTTTAGCGCCTCTTTTTGCTACCCATGCCACCGAAGACGAGGCGCTCGCTGCGATGAAAGCCCTCATGGGTACTGTCGCTCCTCGGGCAGGCAAGGTAACCCTCGAGCTTCCACCGCTAGTGGAGAATGGCAACCTCGTGGCAATTAAAGTCTCTGTCGATAGCCCTATGACAGCGGCTGATCATGTCAAGGCCATACATTTAATCGCCGAAGGCAATCCACAGCCCAATATTGTCAGCTTCTTTTTGGGAGCTCGCGCAGGGCGTGCTGATATCGGGACGCGCATTCGGTTAGCAAACTCCCAGCGCGTGTGGGCAATCGCGCAAATGAGTGATGGAACTTTTTGGAGCGGCCACGCTGACACCTTGGTTACCCTGGCTGCCTGTACGGAGGTCATATGAGTAAGACGTCACGTACGCTTGTGACGATGCCTAAAGTTGCTGCAAAGGGAGAGGTCGTTGCCATTCGTGTCATTGTTCAGCACGACATGGAATCTGGCTTTCGGCACACACAGCAAGGCGAACGCATACCGCGCGATATCATTCGCGAGTTTGTTTGTACCTATAACGGGCAAGAAGTTTTTCGTGCGGATCTACACCCAGGTGTCGGTGCGAATCCTGTGATCAACTTTTTTACCGTTGCAACCGAGACTGGATCGCTTGAGTTTAAGTGGGTGGGCGATAACGGCTATACGTCGAGCGTCACCAGCCAGTTAACCGTTTCGTGATCTGTTGGCGTTGATGCACAACCTTGCCCGTTTTTCTTGGTTGTGGTCGACGGCTTTATTCGCTATCTGCGCTTGGGCAGATCCGGTGGGTTCTGCGCGTCAGTCGAGTTATGCGCTGATGTCGCCGGAAAATCGCGCCATGCAAGATGATCCTTCACAAAACCCGGCAACGTTTTGGGTGTTGGATGGCGAGTCGCTCTGGCAAACAGCTTCAGGTAAGCGCCAGATTGCGTGCGCGACATGTCATGGTACAGAGGCCACTTCGATGAAAGGCGTGGCGGCCAGTTTCCCTAAGTTTGTGGGTTCTGCACTGTTGAACTTATCGGATCAGATCAATGTGTGCCGTCAGACGCGTCAA
>JBILJY010000100.1:0-9339 GCA_044376975.1 Burkholderiaceae bacterium
TACGCGAGTCCGGTCAGTGTGCAAGTATGTCAGCCGTGCAATTACGGCTAATTGGCTTGCCCTGATCTAGGCTGACGGGCCAGGACACGTCCGAGGTAATGGCCCGTATGGCTCTCGCTTGAGGCGGCAATGTGTTCGGGCGTACCTTGCGCCACGATTCTGCCGCCACCATCGCCACCCTCTGGTCCCATATCGATTACCCAGTCTGCCGTCTTGATGACATCCAGATTGTGTTCGATCACCACGATCGTATTGCCAGCCTCGACAAGCTGATTCAACACACCGAGTAACAACGCGATGTCATGGAAATGCAGCCCTGTCGTGGGCTCATCCAGAATATATAGTGTGCGCCCCGTGCTGCGTCGGGAAAGCTCAAGCGATAATTTCACGCGCTGCGCCTCACCGCCCGAAAGCGTCGTGGCACTCTGCCCCAGACGCAAATAAGACAGACCAACGTCCATTAGTGTTTGCAGCTTGCGCGCGATTGCTGGAACCGCCTCGAAATACGCAAGGGCCTGCTCAACCGTTAGGTCTAGGACCTCATGGATGTTGCGGCCACGATAGCGGATCTCGAGTGTCTCGCGGTTATAGCGTTTGCCCACGCACACGTCACAAGGCACATACATATCCGGCAGAAAATGCATTTCTACCTTCACGACGCCGTCGCCCTGACACGCTTCGCAGCGCCCGCCTTTCACGTTAAAGCTAAAGCGGCCCGGATCATAGCCACGCGAGCGTGATTCGGGCACACCCGCAAAGAGTTCGCGAATAGGTGTGAAGAGTCCTGTATAGGTCGCCGGGTTACTGCGAGGCGTACGACCGATTGGGCTTTGGTCGACACTAATGACTTTGTCGAAATGTTCAAGCCCGGTCATGCCGTCATACGGTGCCGGTTCGCTTTGCGCATGATGCAGCGCACGCGACATCACAATCGCGAGCGTGTCGTTAATAAGTGTTGACTTGCCTGAGCCTGATACACCCGACACACATACAAACTTACCTGCTGGGATCCGTAGTTCAACCGCTTTAAGATTGTTGCCGCGGCAGCCAGTGAGCGATAGCCACGCTTGTTCTTCATCCATCGGGCGACGCGATGGAATTGCAATGGCTTGCGCCCCGCTCATGTATTGCCCAGTGAGTGAGGCAGGATTTTCTTCAATTTGTTGCGGCGTACCTTCAGCAACAATTTGTCCGCCGTGTGCGCCGGCGCCTGGACCCATATCCACGACCCAGTCCGCTTGACGAATCATGTCTTCATCGTGCTCGACAACGATCACACTGTTACCTAGATCGCGCAAGTGATGCAGCGTGGCAATCAGCCGATCGTTATCGCGTTGATGCAAGCCAATCGAAGGCTCGTCCAGTACGTACATGACACCGGTTAGACCCGAGCCAATCTGGCTTGCTAGCCGGATGCGCTGCGCTTCGCCACCAGAAATGGTGTCGGCGCTGCGATCCAGTGAAAGGTAATTCAGCCCCACGTTGTTCAGAAAACTCAGGCGCGCTTCGATTTCACGCACGATACGCTGTGCGATTTCCTGGCGCGCTCCGGTGAGCTGCAATTGTTGAAACCATTTCAAGCACTGCGAAAGTGGCTGCGCTTCGACCTCATAGATCGCCAGACCGCGCTCTTGCCACGCCCGGGCTGTAGCGCTGTCGCCAAGACTTGCAGGTGGCGCAATATGTTCGCCCCCAATCCGTACATGACGCGCTTCGGGGCGCAGCCGCGAGCCGTGGCAGGCTGGGCAGGTTTGTACCGCACGATACTTACCGAGCTCTTCGCGTACCGCTGATGAATCGGTTTCTTTCCAGCGCCGCTCTAAATTGGGGATCACACCCTCAAACGCATGACGCTTAACGGTGCTGCGGCCTTTTTCATTTAGATAAAAGAACGGGATTTCAACCTCGCCCGAGCCGTGCAAAATAATTTTCTGCAGATGTTCCGGCAGACTTTCCCAGGCAGCCTCAATATCAAATTCGTAATGCGTTGCCAGGCTCGACAACATCGAGAACGTAAACGCATTGCGCTTATCCCAGCCGCGAATGGCACCCGAGCCCAGACTGAGTTCTGGGAACGCAACCACACGCTTCGGATCAAAAAAGCCGACATGGCCTAAACCATCACAGCTCGGACAGGCACCTACCGGGTTGTTAAAGCTGAAGAGTCTTGGCTCAAGCTCCGGCAGGCTGTGGCTACACACTGGGCACGCATAACGGCTTGAGAATAAGTGCTCTTCGTTGGTATCCATGTCCAGCGCAATGACACGACCCTGGGCAAGTGTGAGCGCTGTCTCAAAGCTTTCGGCCAGGCGCTGCTTACTCTCTGGCTTGATACGCAAACGATCAATCACCACGTCAATGTCGTGCTTCTCGTTTTTGTTGAGCTCCGGCATGCTGTCGAGATCAACCATTTCGCCGTTGACGCGCACACGCACAAAACCTTGCGCTTGCAGGCTTGCACACTCATCATCAAAGCTGCCCTTGCGGGTACGCACGACCGGCGCAAGAATCGCTAGCCGTTTTTCTGCGGGCCAGGCCATTACACTGTCGACCATTTGGCTGACGTTTTGTGCCGCCAAAGGCAAGCCGTGTTCGGGGCAATAAGGCGTGCCCACGCGGGCATAAAGTAGCCGCAGATAGTCGTGGATCTCGGTAATGGTGCCGACCGTTGATCGCGGATTGTGGCCTGCAGCCTTTTGCTCGATGGAGATCGCGGGCGACAGGCCCTCAATCAGATCCACATCAGGCTTGTCCATCAGCTGTAAAAACTGGCGAGCGTACGCCGAGAGGCTTTCCACGTAGCGCCGCTGGCCCTCAGCGTAAAGCGTGTCGAAGGCCAGAGACGATTTGCCCGACCCCGAAAGCCCGGTCACGACAACCAGCCGATGACGCGGCAGATCGAGCGACACGTTCTTTAAATTGTGGGTGCGGGCACCTCGGATGCGGATTTCGTCCATGACACGTTTTCAAAAGGTAACTTGGTACTATACCGTGCTGGCGTGAAACACGTATGCCAACCCTACAGAAACAACTCAAACCTTGATGCCTAAAACCCCTTCTTTGGCTCTGACTCCGACCGAACGGCGCGCCAGCTTGGCGCTGGCCGGGCTCTTTGCCGCCCGGATGCTGGGGCTATTTTTGCTGTTACCTGTTTTTGCCGTCGCCGCGCAGTCGCTCGCGGGCGGCGATGATCCTGCTCGAGTTGGTTTGGCGCTCGGCATGTATGGGCTGACCCAGGCCTTTATGCAAATCCCCTTTGGGCTGGCGTCGGACCGTTGGGGGCGACGTCCGGTGGTGTTGTTCGGACTTGTGCTCTTTGTGCTGGGCAGCGTGGTCTGTGCCTTGTCGACGGATATTTATTGGGTCACGCTGGGCCGGGCGATTCAAGGCTCTGGTGCAATTTCTGCGGCCGTGACTGCCTGGCTCGCCGATGTGACGCGCCCCGAAGTCCGTACGCGGGCCATGGCCATGGTCGGTGGTTCGATCGGCTTGTCTTTTGCACTCGCTTTGGTTCTCGCCCCCCTGATTGTTGGCTCGGCTGGCTTGGCAGGCCTGTTTTGGACCATTGCCTTGCTTGGGGTCGTCTGCCTAGCCGTTGCCCGCTTCATGATCCCACTCGCACCACCACAGCCTAAGCCTGTACAACCCGCTAAACCAATGCAAGTGCTCACTCATACTGATTTGTTGCGTTTGAACTTTGGTGTATTTTGTTTGCATTTGATCCAGGTGGCGCTCTTTGTAGCGGTGCCGCCGTTGTTCCTTAAACTCGGCGGGCTGACAGCCGCCGAGCTCTGGAAAGTCTATTTGCCCGTGATTTTTGGCTCGTTCATTTTTATGGTCCCGGCCATTTTTGTCGCGGAAAAACGCCACGCCCACCGTGCCATGTTGCGCTTAGCGGTTGCCGGCTTGGTGCTGGCCTGTGCGTTTTTGGCGTGGGCCAGCCAAAGTTTTTATCTTCTGGCGTTTGGCCTGACAGCATTCTTTGTGATGTTTAACGTGCTCGAGGCGCTGCAACCCTCGCTTGTATCGCGCGTTGCACCACCCGAACTTAAAGGGTTGGCGTTAGGCTTCTACAACACCACCCAAGCGGCCGGCCTGTTCTTGGGCGGCGCGTTAGGCGGCAGCCTGATCGTATGGGGTGGTACCACCGCAGTGTTTTGGTCAGCCAGCGCACTGGCTGCCGTTTGGCTGGTTGTGACCTGGGGCTTGAAGCCTTTCGCCCCTCGGTCTTAACCGTCCTGCTCAGTCTTAATCGGCCTTGATCCCCGAGGCCTTAATGACACGTGCCCAGCGCTCGCTGTCTTTCACGAGAAACGCCCGGAACTCGTCAGGCGTGTCGCCGATAGGCGATGCACCCAGATCTTTCATGCGCTTGATGATTTCAGGCTGCGCTAACGCTTTTTTAAGCGCAGCGTTTAACTGATCAACAATCGCTTTGGGTGTGCCTGCGGGGGCCAACATGCCAACCCAGGGTGCCGTTTGTTCAAAGTCAGGAAAGCCCGAAGCATCCATGGTCGGTACACCCGGGAAATCAGGCATTGGCTTGGACGAGCCCACGGCAAGTACGCGCAGGCGCTTGTCTGCCACGTGACCCGCAATGCCAATCATCGGATAAAACATAAACGACACGCGGCCGGCCATCACTTCGGTCAGCGCGGGCGCGTTGCCACGGAAGGGCACGTGCACCATTTTTGTATCTGTCATCGTAGCCATCAAGGCACCAGCCAGATGCGCCGAGCCGCCGTTGCCGGCTGAACCATAGCTCACCGCTTCAGGCTTGCTCTTGGCCGCGGCGATCAAGTCTTGTAATGTCTTGTAGGGTGCGTCGTAAGCGGTGACGACAACCAACGGCAGGTTCGCGACGAGTGATACCGGTGCAAAGCTTCCCAGCGGTTCGTATTCTGCTTTCTCATTCAACAGCAAACGATTTACGTTGTGTGAGAGCGAAGCAAACAAAACCGTATAACCATCAGGCTTCGCCTTGGCGACCTCGCGCGTGGCAATCAGCGAGTTCGCACCTGTGCGGTTTTCCACGACAACCGACTGACCCATCGTCGACGTCATGTGTTGCGCAAGGATGCGACCAATCACATCGGTTGGCCCACCGGCGGCAAAGCCGATCAGCATCTTGATGGGTTGGGTGGGGTAAGTTGCTGCTTGTGCCGATGCGGTCAACGGCAGCGCAGCGGTGAACGCTAAACAAGCGCTCAAAACGAGCTTTTTCATTGGTCTCTTCCAGAAAGAATGATTGTGGCCCTAGCGTAACAGTCGCTACACCTTCCGACTATGCCGCCAAGGGAAAGTACCGATCCGCCATGACTTGGCAACGCTTAATAAAGCGATGCTCGTCCGGCCCATAATCTGCAATGGCGTTATGGATCGTTCCCATGTTGTCCCACATCAGCACATCCCCCGCCGTCCAGCGGTGCCGATAGCGAAACTGCGGCTGCAATTGATGCTCGAACAAGAAGTTCAGAATACGGTCGCTCTCTTCGGTGGGCAACTCGTTAATCTGCATCGAATAACCTGGGTTGGCGTAAAGAATCTTTTCGCCAGTAATTGGGTGTGTCAGAAAAACCGGATGCGATACAGGCGGCTTGGCTTTGCGCTGCGCCTCGGTCAGCGGCGGGCGCGTGCAGCCTGGTTGCTTACGCATGTTTTCCCAGAACTTGTTGAAGTCGTGCAAGATTGTCTTGCCTTCAAGCTTGGTTTTCATTTCTTCTGGCAAGGCCAAGTAGGCAGCGCGCATATTTGAAAACTCTGTGCCGCCCAAGGGCACACCATCGCGCTGCGGGATTTCCAGGCCGTAGAGCACATTCGTAAATGCAATCATCTTGCTATACGACATGTCGGTGTGCCAGTCTTGGCCGGCATCACCAAGCCCAATCGGCTTGCCATCGTCGGTTTTTTTGTTGGATAGGATCATGACTTCCGGGATCCCCGGCTCTTGATACATATTGGCAACATTGACCTCTAACGTACCAAACGCACTGCTGAAATCTTTAAGCTGAAGTGCGGTCAGGTTCTGCTTTGGGAAACAAAGCACCCCAAATTTGCCCAAAAGCCCCTCGATCGCCTTGTAGTCGTCATGCGACAGGGGTTTTGACAAGTCAAACTGCTCAACACGGGCGCCTAGCCCTTGTCCGCTGGGGGTAACTTGCATGATGCGCGACCTCAATATGGCCTAAAGATGACTCAGTCTATCGGGTTGAGCGTGTTTTCGCTAGAATACAACCGTGAATTTACTGTTCTCAATTTAGAAACAATGCTTCGAAAGACATGGATAAACTGCGCGCTATAGAAGTGTTTATCGAGGTCGCCCAAGGGCTGAGCTTCTCGGGGGCGGCGCAGCGCTTAGGCATGGCCAAGGGCAATGTCACCAAACATATCGCTTGGCTTGAGCAAACCATGGGTGCGCAATTGCTCACCCGCAGTACAAAAAGCGTCAGCCTGACCGAGTCCGGCCTGTCTCTTCTGGAAAACGGACGCGAGCTGCTGGAACGCGCTGAGGGGGTTGAAGCGGCAGTTCGGCAGTCTGTAAAAGAGCCCAAAGGCATGCTGCGCCTGGGGGCACCCCCCTCTTTTGGCGCTTTTCACCTCATACCCATCATCACCGCCTTTTCTTCAGCCCATCCGGACATCCAGGTGGTGCTTTATCTTGACGATGGGCGTAGTGACTTGGTGTCCGAGGGCTTGGACATGTCCGTGCGCATTGCGTCTAGCCTGAAAGACACCTCGCACGTGGCGCATCGTTTAGCAGTGGTGCCCCAATTGCTCGTGGCTTCGCCAGAGTATCTGGCCCGTCGCGGCACACCGAAGGCGGTTGCTGACCTTGCCGGACACGATTGCATGGTGCACGCACTGAAGTCGCCTACCAACATCTGGACTTTCCTCAACGAAAGCGAAGGCAAGACCAGTGTGCGCGTGCGCGGCACGATCCGTGCGAACTTTGGTGAGCCCCTGCGCCACGCAGCCCTGCTCGGACACGGAATCTCCATGCATCCCACCTATATGGTGCTGCAGGATATTCAGGCGGGGCGTCTGGTCAGCGTGATGCCCGATTACAAGCCAATTGGCGTCGATATTTATGCGGTATTCCCAAGCCGGAAGAATTTGCCCCTTAGGGTGCGCACTTTTCTGGATTTTTTACGACAATGGTTCTCGGCAGCGGATTGGCACGCCTTTCAAAACGTACCGTAAACTGTCTCAATTGCGTAGTTTTGCGGCTGGCGGTGGTTTGCTAGTTCGGCCATGATGGCATTTAGTACGAGCCCGATAGGGCATTGATGAATAGCGCAGTTTTTTTATATACGGAGATCGGCATGGCCTCGGTCAATAAAGTAATTTTGGTTGGTAATCTTGGACGCGACCCCGAGGTCCGTTACAGCCCAGATGGTGCGGCCATTTGTAACGTGTCGATTGCGACCACTAGCAACTGGAAAGATAAAACCTCGGGCGAGCGCCGCGAAGAAACCGAATGGCATCGCGTGGTGTTCTACAACCGCCTCGCTGAGATCGCCGGCGAATACTTGCGCAAAGGTCGCCCTGTGTATGTTGAAGGTCGACTCAAAACACGCAAGTGGCAGAACAAAGAAGGCGTTGATCAGTACACGACCGAAGTGATCGCAGACCAAATGCAAATGCTGGGTGGGCGTGACGGTGCTGACGGCGGTTCGATGGGTGGTGGCGCCGAGGGTGCACCCCGTCCGGCAGCACGCGCACCCCAAGCGCAGCGTCCGGCAGCCCCTGCAGCGGGTGGCGCCAATCTAGCGGATATGGATGACGACATCCCGTTTTAATGTTGACTGATTGAAGACCTGCGCGTTGTAAAGTTTGCTTACAAAATAGTGAACGATACAGCGCGCAAAACCATCCGCATTGCATTGCACTTGGCGTAAGACTTCCGTACCATCGCTGTATGGAAAAACGTGTCACCACCCTTGAAGTATTAATGAACCAGACAGCGAAGTCTATCGACCGCCTTGATCGCTCGATCATTGATTTGCGCGGTGATTTAAATCATTCGATAAAAGACCTTCGGCTTGAGCATAACCAATCCATCGGGGGGTTGCGGCGCGATATGGATCGCAAGTTTTTGTGGCTCATCGGCATCCAGCTCGCGGGGCTTGTAGCCATGATCGGCGCTATTGCACGACTGATCCAGGCACTTTAAGCTGAGTAAACAGCGAACAACACATAACAAACAATAAACAAAGGGACATCATGGATTTAGGCATTCGCGGTAGACAGGCAATCGTTTGCGCTTCGAGTAAAGGCCTTGGTTTAGCCTGTGCACAGCAACTCGCGCGCGAAGGCGTCAACGTTCTCATGCTTGCGCGCGGTGCCGAGGCACTCGAAGCTGCGGCCCAGGCTATTCGCGCCGAGACAGGCGTAAACGTCAGGACGATCGCCACCGACATCACCACGCCAGAGGGTCGTGCAAAGGTATTGGCCCTGTGCCCCAATCCGGATATTTTGGTGACCAACGCAGGGGGTCCCAAACCCGGCGACTTCCGTGACTGGAGCCGCGAGGACTGGATCGCGGCGGTCGACGCCAACATGATCACACCGATCGAATTGATTCGCGCCACCGTAGACGGCATGATCGAGCGCAAGTTTGGCCGCATCGTCAACATCACGTCCGCGTCGGTCAAACAGCCGATTGAATCTCTCGGCTTGTCAAACGGCGCACGCGCAGGTCTCACCGGTTTTGTATCGGGTCTTGCACGTCAAATCGTGTCGCACAACGTCACGATTAACAACCTCTTGCCTGGTCCGTTTGCAACGGACCGCCTGACTCAAAACGCGGTCGTGCGCGCAAAAGCGAGTGGCCAGACGGTTGAGCAAATTCAAAACGCACGCAAAGCGACAGTCCCTGCGCGTCGTTTCGGTGAGCCCGCTGAGTTCGGTCAGGCTTGTGCGTTCTTGTGCAGTGCTGGCGCAGGTTTTATGACCGGACAAAATTTGGTGTTAGATGGCGGCACGTATCCGGGTACGCTCTAAGCCTATAAGGTCAATCAAGCGCTAAAAAAGGCTACGATTCAGCCACATAAAGATTCAGCCAAACACTTTTTTCAGGTGCATGCACATGTCACAAGACAATAACAAGAAAGGCCACTCGGTTAACCCAGCAGCAAGTGAAGACGGCATATCGAAGGGCTTAGCGAATTATGGTGATCGCGGATTTTCGTTGTTTTTGCGTAAGGCCTTTATTAAAGGCGCGGGTTATACCGATTCGGCACTCGAGCGCCCGGTCATTGGTATCACCAACACCGGAAGCTCCTATAACCCCTGTCACGGCAATGCCCCCCAGCTGATCGAAGCCGTCAAGCGCGGCGT
>JBILJY010000270.1:0-2578 GCA_044376975.1 Burkholderiaceae bacterium
GGCCGACATGGGCGCGGATGTCATTAAGATCGAGAAACTGCCCAAAGGTGACGATTCTCGCGGTTATCAAGACCCACAGATCAATGGCGTATCCGCACCGTTTTTGATTTTGAATCGAAACAAGCGCGGGCTGGGTCTGGATTTAAAGAATCCAAAGGGTGCGGACGTCCTCAAGCGCATGGTTGCCAAAGCGGATGTGCTCACCGAGAACTATCGACGCGGCACCATGGAAAAGCTCGGCGTCGGTTACGACGTGCTCAAGACGGTGAATCCCGGGTTGATTTATGCAGTTGTATCGGGTTACGGACGCACTGGGCCGCTGGCCGACAAAGGTGGCTTTGACTTAATCGCGCAGGGATTCGGTGGTTTGATGAGTATTACGGGCCACCCAGGCGGCCCGCCAGCTAAGACGGGCAATCCAGTCTCGGATATCAACGCAGGCATTTTGTCTTGCCTCGGTGTGCTCGCGGCGCTGATCGAGCGAGGGAAATCAGGAAGAGGGCAGATTGTTGATACCTCGTTGATGGAAGCCGCGATGCAGCAGACCTATTGGCAGGCTGCGATGTTTTTTGCAACGGGGGTATCGGCAGGGCCTGGTGGGTCCGCGCATCCCTTGACCGCACCGTATCAGGCATTCAAAACAGCGAATGGTTACCTCAATATTGGCGGCGCGAACCAAGCCAACTGGGAACGGGTCGCAGAGACGCTTGGGCATCCCGAGTGGAAGACAGATCCGCGCTTCGAAAACAACACGATCAGGCTTGCGAACCGAGAAGTGCTCGAGCGCTTGATCGAGGCAGAACTGATTCACAAAACAACCGCAGAGTGGATTGCGGTGTTCGATAAGACGGGTGTGCCGGCCGGACCTGTGCACACCATTGAAGAAGCGCTCACGCACCCGCAAGCGTTAGCGCGTGAAATGGTTGTTGAATCGGTTCATCCACAAGCAGGGTTGGTAAAAGGGGTGGGCTTCCCCGTCAAGTTTTCTGAGCAGCCTCGTACTCCTGCGATGCCCGCTCCTGGTCTCGGTCAGCATACGGTGCAAGTATTGCGAGAGTTCGGGTTTCGTGATGACGAAATCACAGATCTCGTGAGTGATAAGGTCGTACTAGACGCGTCATAGTTTTCAACCCGCGGCGTCTAGGTCGTTCAAGCGTCTTAACTACTTGAGCGTTTTAACGAACTGACGACAGTTTCCAAGGATTGTGTCGCTCGCTTTGGCGAGCAATCCTTGGTCTGAGCCTAAACCTACCATTTTGTAGCCCCACTCAAGGTAGCGGTGTACATCCGCCTCATTTGCGGCGAGGATCCCGATCGACTTGCCGTGTTTTGCAGCAATGCCAGGCAAAGTCTGTATTGCATGCTGAACCTCTGGGTGGTGCTGTTGACCCAAGAGGCCCATGCTTGCAGCCATGTCATTGGGGCCAATAAAGGCGCCATCGACACCGTCGACAGCGATGATACTGTCAAAAAATTTAACGCCTTCTGCGGATTCGATTTGGACCAAGACGCATATTTGCTCAGAGGCTGTTTGTGCATAGTCTGCGATACGGCCCCAGCGATTGGCCCGGTGTTGGCCGGCCACACCTCGAATGCCTTTTTGCGGGTAGCGGGTTGCGCGCACAATTTCCTGGGCGTGCTCCGCAGACTCAACATTCGGCAGGATAAGTGTTCGCACACCCATATCCAAATATTGTTTGACTAGATCCTTGTCAAACTTAACGAGTCTGACAGCAGGTTCAAGTGGGTACGCGCCGAGCATTTGTAGCTGCGTCAGCACGCTATTCAAGTCGTTGGGTGAGTGCTCCATGTCTAGGGTGAGCCAGTCGTAGCCTGAGCCCGCGATGATCTCTGTCGAATAGGAGTTAGATAACGCACACCACAAGCCAAGTTGGATTTGCTTGTTATGTAGGGCTATTTTGAGTGTGTTTGGCTTCAGCATGGCGTAACGACTCATAGACAAGTGGATGGGAGGGTTACAGAGCATGGTAGTGCAGAATCGGGCTTTTGAGTACTGCTTTTAGATGTGGTATTTCTAGGCACGGGTGCTGAAAGGTGCTAAGGTTTGTGCACAAAAATTACGGAGAACCGGAATGCTTTTCCCCACGACGATTGTCGGAAGTTACCCACAACCTGATTGGCTGATTGACCGCGAGAAGCTCGCCGGACGATTTCCTCCCCGCGTAAGAGCGAAAGAATTGTGGCGTGTGCAGGAACCGTATCTGCAACAAGCGATGGAGGATGCGACAGTATTGGCGATTCGTGCGCAAGAGCAAGCGGGTTTAGACATCATCACGGACGGTGAAATTCGACGTGAGAGCTATTCCAACCGCATTGCAACGGCTCTTGCTGGCGTGGATATTGATAATCCGGGAACAGCGTTAGATCGGTCCGGGCATCCAAACCCTGTGCCACGCATTGTTGGAAAAATTAAACGTATCAAGCCGATCGAAGTCGAGGATCTTCTATTTTTAAAAGCGCATACGGATCGCAAGGTGAAGATCACGGTGCCTGGCCCCTTCACAATGTTGCAGCAGGCGCAAAATGATTTTTATGCTTCTGAAGCAGAGGCTGCCAC
>JBILJY010000101.1:0-9277 GCA_044376975.1 Burkholderiaceae bacterium
ACAAGGCGCAACTTGCATAAAGCTGAAGATCAGCTAAATGCAGCAAATCTGTAGGTATTCGGGAATTAAATGGCCTTAAAAGACCAGATCACCACGGCTGCTACTGACTGCTTTTACTTACTTTCTTTGCTTTGTTAGAAGCACAGAAACGAGATTATGAAGGGAATTTTTTGCCCTGTCAAGTTTAGCGACCGAATTAACAGCAAGGGCCTCTAAGATTTGAGGCGAGCTGCGAATCGCTTACGAAACTTTTGCACTTTCGGCGCCACCACCATCTGACAGTACCCCTGCTCGGGATGCAGTGCGAAGTAATTGTCGTGATAAGCCTCGGCAGGCCAAAACTTTGCGGCGGGCCTGAGCTCAGTACAGATTGGAGCGGCGAACTCACCCGATGCGTCTAGCGCGACAATCGCTGCTTGTGCGGCATCCCGCTGTGCGACATCCTGCCAAAAAATAGCCGACTGATACTGGGGACCGACGTCATTACCCTGGCGACCGGGTGTTGTAGGATCGTGAATCGCAAACAGAACCTCGAGTAAATCCTTGTAACTGATTTGCGTCGGGTCAAAGTCGATTTTCACCACCTCGATATGACCTGTTTGCTTCGTACAAACCTGCTCGTAACTTGGATTATCGACAGCGCCGCCACAATAGCCCGACTGCGCGCTATGCACACCATGTAGCGCAGCGAAGACCGCCTCGACACACCAAAAACAGCCTCCACCAAATATCGCACTTTGCATTTCAACAGGAGCTGCGCTCATTTATGTTCGCCTATGACTGAGATGTTGTGTGCGACTACGGCCGCAAAGAAATAATCCACTGCGCTAAACGCTGCGCATCCTGCTCATTAACCTGCGGCTGGGCAGGCATCGGAACGGCACCCCAGCGCCCTTTCCCGCCCTTCCTAATCGCTGTAATGAGGTACTCCTCTGCGTTTGCTTGTCCTGCGTGTCGCTGCGCAATCGCCGTAAAGGACGGGCCCACACGTTTGGCATCTACTTGATGACAACCCATACAGGTCTTGGCCTTCGCAAGCGCCAAACCATCAGGCGTAGCCTGTGCGCAGGCCACGCCTGCGTAAAGCAAACCCAAGCCGAGACTGGCGCAAATGGCACGCCAGTCTCTTCTCTGAACAGCCATTCGCATCACTTATCGAACGCGTCCGTCACAGCGCCGCGACTTGCGGTGCTGGCCAGATGACCGAACTTAGCGAGTACGCCGCGTGTATAGCGGGGAGCGGGTTGCTTCCACAACTTGCGGCGCTGCTCAATTTCCGCATCCGCGACATTGAGTTGCAACAACTGTTTGTGTGCGTCAATGGTGATGGAATCACCCTCTTTGATCAGACCAATGAGGCCTCCAACATAGGCCTCGGGTGCGACATGACCAACCACCATGCCCCACGTACCGCCCGAGAATCGGCCATCCGTAATCAAGCCTACGCTCTCACCCAAACCCTGCCCCACGAGCGCCGAAGTTGGCGCAAGCATCTCCCGCATACCGGGCCCACCCTTGGGACCTTCGTAACGAATCACAACGATATCGCCGTGTGTAATTTTGCGATCCATAATCGCTGCCATTGCATCATCTTCCGAATCAAAGACACGCGCTGGGCCAGTGATGACGGGATTCTTGAGGCCGGTGATTTTGGCTACAGAGCCTTCGGGCGATAGATTGCCCTTCAGGATGGCGAGGTGGCCTTGCTCGTACATCGCATTTTTGATCGTGCGAATCACGTGTTGGCCCGCTGGCGGCTCATTCGGAACATCCTTGAGCGTCTCGGCAATCGTTTTGCCGGTAATCGTCATGCAATCGCCATGCAATAAGCCAGCATTCAACAAGATTTTCATCACCTGCGGAATACCGCCTGCGCGGTGCAGATCCACGGTCAGGAACTGGCCCGATGGTTTTAAATCGCACAGGACTGGCACACGCTTGCGAACTGTCTCGAAGTCGTCAATCGTCCAGGGCACTTCTGCAGCGTGCGCAATGGCCAGAAAGTGGAGTACGGCATTGGTAGACCCGCCGATCGCCATAATGACCGACACCGCATTCTCAATCGACTTCCGTGTAATGATGTCGCGCGGCTTGCGCCCCTTGCGCACAGCGTCAACCAGGACGCGCGCAGCTTCAGCGGCGTTGGCAATTGCCTCTTGATCTTCGTTGGCTAGGGTGCTGGAGTAAGGCAACGCCATTCCCATCGCTTCGAATGACGAGCTCATCGTGTTGGCCGTGTACATTCCACCGCAAGACCCCGAACCAGGGATTGCCTTTTGCTCGATCGCTTTGAAATCCTCGTTACTCATGCGCCCCATGGTGAACTCACCCACGGCTTCGAACACCGAAACGATATTGAGGTCGCGCCCCTTATGCGAGCCTGGCTTGATTGTGCCGCCATACACATAGATGCCCGGCACATTCATGCGCGCAATACCAATCATTCCACCCGGCATGTTTTTGTCGCAACCACCGACGACGACAACACCGTCCATCCATTGCCCCTGAACCGCAGTCTCAATGCAGTCAGCAATGACTTCGCGTGAAACGAGCGAGTATTTCATGCCCTCAGTTCCCATGGACATTCCATCAGAAATCGTGGGTGTGCCAAAAACCTGTGGATTCGCCTTGGCCTCACGCACTGCGGCAATCGCAGCATCGACAAGCGGCTGCAAGCCGCTGTTACAAGGTGTGATGGTGGAGTGCCCGTTCGCCACACCGATCATGGGATTAGCAAAGTCGCTTTCTTTATAGCCCATGCCGTAATACATCGAGCGGTTGGGCGCGCGCGTCACGCCTTCAGTAATGTGCTTGGAACGTTCGTTGTTTGCCATGTGTAAATACCTGTTAGTGAAGATTTCAGCGGTTATTATCGGACATCTTTTACTTGGTGGGGCGCCATGCTGCAATTCCCGACAATCGACCCCGTAGCAATTCGCCTCGGGCCACTCGCCATACACTGGTATGGCTTGATGTACCTCGTCGCGTTTGGATCTGCCTGGCTTCTTGGACGCTGGCGCATATCTCACCACAAAACTAGCCTCAACGCTCGCGACCTTGAAGACATTATTTTTTATGGGGTATTGTCAGTCGTTCTAGGCGGACGCCTAGGGTATGTCCTGTTTTACAAGCCCGTGTACTACCTTTCCCATCCGCTTGAAATTTTCTACGTCTGGGAAGGCGGCATGTCTTTTCATGGCGGGCTTCTTGGCGTGCTGGTCATGATGTTTCTGCTGGCTCGAGCACGTGGCTACACGTTTTTTTTAGTGGCGGACTTTGTCGCGACCCTGATCCCACTTGGTTTAGCCGTTGGAAGGCTTGGAAATTTCATCAACGGGGAACTGTGGGGACGACCAAGTGACGTGCCTTGGGCAATGGTGTTTCCACAGAGCGGCGACGGCTTGGCCAGACACCCCTCGCAACTTTATCAATTCGGCTTAGAAGGCCTCGCTTTATTTGCCATCGTATGGTGGTTCGCCAACAAAACTCGCCCCACTGGACAAATCAGCGCTGTATTTTTGATTGGCTACGGAATCTTGCGATTTGCTGCTGAATTTGCGCGCGAGCCGGACAGTTTTTTGGGGCTGCTCAGCCTTGGCCTGAGTATGGGGCAGTGGCTATGTCTGCCGATGATCGGTGCTGGGGTTCTTTTGTTTTTTTGGGCTCGACGCAAGTAGTCACTCTCGCAAACAAGTAGTGATAGCAACAAACCGCGGAGATAAACAAAAGGGTCTGCCGAATTGGGCAGACCCTTTTACTGTAGATGCCCCGCTCGTGCCGTTCAGGCCGGCATCTCGAACCTAGGGTTCAAGTTGGCCGCGATCTGCCTGACTTCGAGCGCATCTGACTAGAGACGCGCATTCCCGTCGGGCTATCCCACAACCTATGTATGCCAAAGCATTGGTTCAGAGAATATATGGCCTGATCACGAACACAGCAGGGACAAACTGGAAATAATTGGCGTTTACTTTACTTTGCCAGAACCTGAGGCAGCCAAGGCCGCATCAAGCATTAAGTTCATATCGTCAATTCTACGCTTGAAGTCTCCTACCGCCAAGCCACCGAGCGGACCATCTGGCGCGCGCACAGACAAGAGCTCCACTGCAACCTGTATTGCAGCCATGACGGCGATTCGCTCGTTTCCGGAAACCTTGCCCGTTCCTTGAATACGCCCAGCCAACTGGCTGACGTGCTGCGCAGCAGTCGTAAGCGCAGCTTTTTCTTCCGCGGGACATGCCAAGGAATACTCTCGGCCAAGAATAGAAATATCAACGCGCTCCATTAGCGTGGCTCCTCAGGTTGCGCGGCGCCTGGTAAGCGCTCGAGCACCGCCTCGATACGCTGACGCGCCTCGACAGTGGCCTCGCGCAAGGTATTGACCTCTTGATCGCGCGACTCCAATTGCGCCTGCAGCGCAGTGTGCTCTTGCTTGAACAAATCGAGCGACCCTTGCAGTGAGGCCTTCTCGCTGGCAAACGAGTCCACTTTTTTGTTGAGTACTTTGGCCTGCGTTCCCTCTAGATCCAGCTTCGCTTTTAATGCGTCGCGTTCGGACTGAACCTGCATCAATTGAGATTGGAGGTTTTTTTGGTCAGCCACGAGCTGCTGCGTCAGGGCAACAAGCTTCGCTAAGCGTGCGGATAGGTGATCGAGATCGTCAAGCATGTCGCTATCGTAAAGCAAATTTACAAATCTCAAAATCGGAATCTGACAAATTCACTTAAAAATGTAAGCTAGCATTCAGAAAACTATGCTAGGCGAAAAAAACATTTCATTCTTGTTAAGAAAAATTGATGAATTGAGCGCTTTTTCTGCAGGAAGGGCTCGTTCTAGGGTTTGTCTAGGGAAAACCCCATCGCATAAACCGTCTTTTTTGGTTTGCTTTGCGCAGACAGTCCATTACCATGCACTCCGTACTAGTCGAGCGCATAAAAATTAATCGCGACGCTAGTGGGTTTAATGTGCGTCACGCGCGCCCATCGTTTCAACAAAATAATTATCAGCAGCGCAGTTAAGGAGCTACTTATTATGCAGCTTAGAAATAAACAGGATTTCTGGTCGGGGGTGATGTTTATCATCCTCGGGCTCGCCTTCGCTTGGAAAGCGACCAGTTACTCAATGGGCACCGCCGCTCGGATGGGGCCAGGTTACTTCCCCTACTGGCTGGGCATCATTATGGCTGGCATTGGTGCGATTGTGTTGCTGACCTCGTTTAGCAAAAAGGCTGAGGAAACTGAAATCGCCAAATTTGATTTCAAGATTCTGGCCATCATCTGTGTCTCGGTGCTGGCCTTTGCCGTCATGCTCCGCCCATTAGGACTGCTGCTGTCAATTATGGCAGTCGTGCTAATTAGCAGCACTGCAGGCCACGATCACAACTGGAAAACCACCGTCATCAACGCCGTGTGTTTGACCGTGCTGTGCTGGGCCGCCTTCGTGAAAGGCCTCAAGCTGGTATTCCCCATTTGGCCCGCCTTTCTAGGTATGAACTAAGGAGCACCTGTTCATGGAATTACTTAACAACCTAATGCTTGGTTTCGGTGTGGCGTTCACACCGGAAAACTTGGCATACGCACTAGTTGGCTGTTTGCTCGGCACCCTGGTGGGCGTTCTTCCCGGCCTCGGGCCAGTTCCGACCATCGCCATGCTATTGCCGATTACTTATGTTTTGCCACCGATCGCCGGTCTGATCATGTTGGCTGGTATTTATTACGGCACGCAGTATGGTGGTTCAACAACGGCAATCCTAGTAAATCTACCAGGAGAAACCTCTGCTGTTGTGACCGTACTTGACGGCCATGCAATGGCCAAGAATGGTCGTGCTGGTGCGGCGCTTGCGATCGCCGGCATGGGCTCCTTCTTTGCCGGATCCGTTGCCACAATGCTCATCGCTGCATTTGCCCCCCCGCTCGCAGAGTTGGCGTTCAAGTTTGGCCCTGCCGAATACTTCTCCCTGATGGTTCTAGGCTTGGTCGGCGCTGTGGTGCTCGCGTCGGGCTCACTGCTCAAAGCAATTTGTATGATCTTACTGGGTCTGCTTCTGGGCATGGTCGGAACAGATGTTAACTCGGGCGTTGCCCGCTATGACTTCGGTATCCCTGAACTGCAAGACGGCATAGGCTTTGCGATTGTCGCGATGGGTGTGTTCGGTTTTGCCGAAATCATGACCAACCTCGAACTCAAAGAGAATCGGGTTGAACTGGATTCCAAGATTGGCTCGCTCTATCCAAACAAGCAAGAGTTCAAAGAATCATGGCCGGCAGTTGTACGCGGTACGGCAATTGGCTCCTTGCTTGGCATTTTGCCTGGTGGCGGCGCGGTGCTGTCGTCGTTTGCTTCTTACACGGTGGAGAAGAAGCTCTCGAAGAATCCTGAGCGTTTTGGTAAAGGCCACCCTGCTGGTTTGGCTGGACCCGAAGCCGCTAACAACGCTGGCGCACAGACCTCCTTCATCCCATTGCTGACTCTCGGTATCCCCAGCAACGCTGTGATGGCGTTGATGGTCGGCGCAATGACCATCCACAACATTCAGCCTGGTCCGCAGGTGATGACTAGCCACCCGCAGCTATTCTGGGGCCTGATTGCCTCGATGTGGATTGGTAACTTGATGCTGATCGTACTGAACCTACCCCTGATCGGGATCTGGGTGAAGCTACTGAAAGTGCCCTACCGCATTTTGTTCCCGGCTATTTTGGTGTTTTGTACGATTGGTGTTTACTCGCTGAGCTACAACACATTCGATATTGTCGTGACGGTTATCTTCGGCATCATTGGTTATTTTTGGTCCAAAATAAAGTGCGAAGGTGCGCCGCTGTTGCTAGGGTTGGTCCTCGGTCCGCTGATGGAAGAGAACTTCCGTCGTGCGTTGCTCTTGTCGCGCGGTAACTTCATGACCTTCTTAGAGCGCCCGCTGTCCGCATCGCTGTTAGGTGTTGCTGCCCTGCTGGTCATTATTGTGGCGCTACCTTCGATCAAGAAGAAGCGCGAAGCAGCCTTCGTGGAAGACTGATTCATGGCCAGTAGCATCAACAGTAAGGCGTACGAAGCCTCATCCCCCCGCAAAGTCGCCTTTCTGGGCTTAGGGGTGATGGGACTGCCGATGGCTGGCCATCTGGCCACGGCAGGACATCACGTCACGGTCTATAACCGAAATACAAAAAAAGCCCAGGCTTGGGTCGCTGAATTTGGTGGACGCGCTTGCGCGACACCTCGCGAAGCTGCCTCGGGGGCTGAGATCGTGTTTTCGTGCGTCGGGAACGATGACGATCTACGTAGCGTCGTGCTCGGCGAAAACGGTGCGTTTGCTGGTATGCAGGCAGGCGCCACTTATGTTGACCACACAACGGCTTCTGCGTCTGTGGCGCGCGAGCTGGCCGCCATTGCCAAACAGAAATCGGTGCGCTTCATTGATGCTCCAGTCTCTGGTGGACAGGCTGGTGCAGTCAACGGGATGTTGACCGTAATGTGCGGTGGTGATGCAGCAGAGTTTGCCGCTGTTCGCGATGTTATCGCAACAATGGCAAGGGCCGTAACGCTGGTTGGGCCGGTTGGCGCAGGCCAGCTCGCCAAAATGGTGAATCAAATCTGTATCGCCGGAGTCGTGCAAGGTTTAGCCGAGGGTGTTGCCTTTGGTGAAGCTGCCGGTTTGGATATGAAACAAGTCCTGGACGTTATTAGCAAAGGTGCCGCTCAGAGCTGGCAGATGGAAAACCGCGGTAGCACCATGGTGGACGATAAGTTCGACTTTGGTTTCGCGGTTGACTGGATGCGCAAGGACCTGAATTTGGCGATGGACGAAGCCCGTCGCAATGGTGCGCGCCTACCTGTCACCGCCTTAGTGGACCAGTTTTACGCGGATGTTCAAAAGATGGGCGGTAATCGCTGGGATACCTCAAGCTTGCTAAAGCGACTACGGTAATTCATTCGATTGTCATGAAAAACGGCGCTTCAAAGCGCCGTTTTTGTTTCCAGTGACACTCCCTCAGCTTCTGGCCGCGTATCCTGTCCGCGCTTAAAAATGAAGGTAGCCAACTCGTTAAGCGCAAGTGTGTAGACATCTCGTTTAAATTCAATCACATCATCGAGCGATACCCAGTAATGGCTCCAGCGCCACGCGTCGAACTCTGGATGCGGGGTGGCGCGTAATTGAACATCATGGTCGCGCCCAAGCATTCGCAGCAAAAACCAGATCTGTTTTTGCCCCCGATAATGCCCCCGCGATTCGCGCCGAACAAAGGTGTCCGGCACGTCATAGCGCAACCACTCACGTGTGCGTCCCAAAATTCGGACCTGGTCAGGTTTTAAGCCGACCTCTTCATGCAGCTCGCGAAACATGGCTTGCACGGGGCTCTCGCCCTGTTTAATGCCACCCTGGGGGAACTGCCAAGCATGTTCCCGAATGCGCTTACCCCAGAAGACCTCGTTTTTTTGATTAACGAGGATGATTCCAACATTAGGACGGTAGCCTTCGCGATCAAGCATGGCCACTCCCAACGAATTCAATACAATTGCATTTGATTATACGTACCTGTTGGCAATTTTGCCCCAATAAAATTTATCGGTCTTTCATGCGCGCCTCAGCCTTTCATATCACCACCCTCAAAGAAGCCCCTAACGATGCAGAGATCACAAGCCATCGCCTGATGATGCGCTCGGGCATGATCCGCAAGCTTGCAGGAGGCATCTACAACTACATGCCGCTAGGTCTGAGGGTGATCCGCAAGGTCGAGCACATCATCCGTCAAGAAATGGATGCGGCAGGCGCCCTTGAGTTACTGATGCCCGTGGTCCAGCCCGCTGAGTTGTGGATGGAGTCTGGGCGTTGGGAACAATATGGGCCTGAGCTGTTGCGCATGAAAGATCGCCATGGTCGCGACTTTGTCTTGCAGCCAACCTCAGAAGAGGTCATCACCGACATCGCACGCAACGAGATTCAGAGCTGGCGCCAGCTCCCGGTCAACTTCTACCATATCCAAACAAAATTTCGAGACGAACGACGCCCACGCTTTGGCGTGATGCGCGGCCGCGAATTCACGATGAAGGACGCCTATTCCTTTGATCGCGATGTAGCAAGCGCCCAAAAAAGTTATCAAATCATGTTCGATGCGTACATGAAGATCTTTTCACGCATGGGCTTAACGTTTCGGGCCGTCTCGGCCGATACCGGCTCGATCGGCGGCTCGCAAAGCCATGAGTTTCAGGTGATTGCTGATATTGGTGAAGATTTGATCGTGTACGACCCCGCCTCGAGCTACGCGGCCAATATCGAACTGGCACC
>JBILJY010000141.1:0-7186 GCA_044376975.1 Burkholderiaceae bacterium
TCCAAAATGTCACCCGCTAGTGTTCCGTCTAGCTCGCGTCGCACAATATTGACCGCACCTACGGCACGTGCCTCTGGGGTCACGACGTCACAAAGTTCGACCATGCTTGTCTTATGCGGCACCGTGACAACCATGCCACCAAAATTACGCAAACTGCGAAGCGCCTGAACGAGGTCTGACAAACCGGCAGGAGGCACATGCAGTGGCACGAGAACGCCATCAGTACCGCGCCGTTCAAACACCTTACGCATGGTTTGCGGTGTTTTGACCTGTGCGACAGGATCTGCGACTATCCCGTAGAGTCGCGTATTACCGGTAATATCGATCATAATGTCTCACTATCAACATCTCGTTCGTGTTTTGAGTAGTGTACCCATGAACCGATTTCAACAACTGCTGGGCGTACTTGGCTTAGTGTTATGCCCCTTTCTTTTGTCGGCAGCGCCTGTGCAGCACCATACATTCAAAACCTCTGACGGGGTACGTCTACATTATCTCGAAGCCGGCACCGGCCCTCAAACCATTGTTTTTATCCCTGGCTGGCTCATGCCAGCGGCCGTCTTCGAACAACAGCTCATAGGGCTATCTAAGCAATATCGTGTTTTAGCGCTAGATCCACGCTCGCAGGGGCTATCCGAACTAACCAAACTTTCGCATGCTCCGACACGCCGCATCAAAGACATGGACGAATTTATAAAATTCGCAAAGGTCAACGACTACATCTTGGCGGGGTGGTCGCTTGCCGTGCTTGAGTCCTTGGACTATGTCGCTAAGTACGCACCGAAAGGCCTGCGTGGACTGATATTGATCGACAACTCAGTCGGAGAAGGACGGCCTCCAGCAGGCCGAAAGTCTAACTTTCAACAGACGATGAACGATCCTAAAAAGCGCGAGCAATATATGCGTACGTTTAGTCAGGATATTTATCGTAAACCACCACCGCCTCTTATCGCACAGGCAGTATTGGATTCGGCATTACGCGCACCGCCAAACGTGGCAATCCAGTTACTTAACCAACCTTACCCTCGAGAGTACTGGCGTGAAACGCTTGAGAAACAGCAGGTCCCCGTGCTCTTTGCCGTGCGACCTTGGCTAAAAGAACAGGCTGATGCCCTAGTGCGTAAACGTGCGCCAGAACTCATCACAATCGCAATGTTTGAACAAGCCGGCCACGCTTTATTTGTGGATGAGCCTGCAACCTTTAATCAGGCGGTACTCAGCTTTAGCAAACACGCTTTCGCGCAACCGCGCAAGAACCCCTAACGTCTAACAATCTGAACGCTACGACGCTCTGTCGTCTTGTTGTAGCTAAACGCGAAGGGCAAGGGCTTGACATCTTTGGATTCCCTGTAGGCTTGCGCAAGCGATTCTTGTTTCTTGCGGTTAAACAGTTCGTGGGGGTAAAGGAAGCCACCATACAAATCGACTGGACCAATTTGGGCAAGGTTGGTGTAATTCAACCCGGTCTCATCCTGCACGACCATTGTGGCGTTCTCCACCAAGATGTCTCTCAGGACTGCAAAATACGTTTCTTGCAGCAAATGCGACGCGGCCTTTAACAGAACGGGATGACGCGATTCACGAGCAAGCCAGGCTCGCGTCGAGGCGCTTTGACTGAGTGCGCCATCAGACAAATCTAAACTGACATAATCGAGCACGACAGGCTTACCTGCTTTACTCAGCTCCAAGCGCACTGATCTCCAAGGTCCGTTCGCTTTGATGTAATCGCCTGATGCCTCATCAAACACGATTGGGTATACGGCTTTGACGTCATAGCCGGAATACAACGCGAACGTAATCAGAATAGTTGTGACACCAATCTGCGCATGCTTATCGCGTAGGTCTTCGTTCAAGTCATCTGTACGAAAAAACGCCAGGCGGCTAAATTTCATCCACTCGCGCATAAACTTTGCCTGAAAACTCTGCAGGCGCACGCTCGACATATTCGCAATATCGGCAGGCTCGCCGGCTGCCTGCATCGCAACCATCACAAAACGATCTGCCTCGGGGAACAAGTGTGACACGGTCACGAAATCTGGGCCCGAGAAAGGATAGAACACCGTGCCGCCCGGTGGGCGTCGGACTTCGGTCTTTGCCCAGCCAGACATCGGCTGACCAATGGATTTCTGATAGAAATCCCAGGCGCCATCGGCCTGCGCTTTTGAACCCGCACCAAAAAATGGAATCCCAGCATTCGCTTGCGCACCAGCGACGAGATAAGACCCCTGCTCGGCTTGCGCCCGAGCCAAGGGCACCAAAACCGCGGTCAAGGCAAAGCTTGCCATCAAACCAATTGTTACCTGCCAAACGCTACGCAAGACTCGCTTCATTTCTCTTTCACCTTAATCATTCAAATTAATACCAACCATAAGCGCTATTTTTTAGCGCTTGCAGTGGCCTCACTACGGTTCGAAAGCACAATGCCGAATACGATCAATGCTAGGCCAATCAAATGATAGCTTTGCGGAAACTCGCCTAACAACAACACAGCCAGAATCGCCGCAAACACTGGCGTTAAGTTCAAAAAAAACATGGGCAGTTGCGAGCCAGTGAGCGCAACAGCACGTTGCCAGCAGATGTAGGCCAATAAAGCCGGACCAAGCGCGACGTACACCACCATGCCCAACGTGTGTCCGTCCCACTGTATCGGAGCATAGCCCCCCCAGAGCACCTCAGCCAACACCATGGGCACCGCAAAAACAAGACCCCATAACATTTGTAATGCGAGCACACTATAGCCGGACATGGACTTGGGCCGCTCACGCAGGAGCCAGGTGTAGATGCTCCAGAGTGCGATTGCCAACAACATGAACAAATCGCCCGATACAAAGGCCACTTGGGTTAGATTTTGAATCTCACCTCGCACTAGAACCCAGGCAACACCTAGTATTGAAAGCACCGCGCCTAATGCCGCCGACCGACCGATATGCGCCGAAAAAAATGCACGTCCGACCAACAACGTAAAAATAGGCCCCGCGGCTGTGATCAAAGCAATATTGATAGGACTTGACGTAATAAGGGCTAAATACTGAAGGGCGTTGTAGCAGGTTGTACTTAAAAACCCAGTCGCAGCAAAGAGCTTCCAATGCTGGCGGCCGGTTGACCAGTCCACCTTAAGTTGTGTCAAGATAAACGGCAGCAATACCAGCAGTGCAACGACCCAACGCAAAAAATTTAGGGTCAGCGGTGGTATGGCACCTGCAGCCATACGACCCACAATGGCATTGCTTGCCCACATCAAGGGTGGCACAGTCAAGACCAGTAAGGTCGTCGCGCGCATGATCGGCGCGTCAGCCCGCTTGCAATACGCTGAGGCCACCCATGTAAGGGCGCAGCACTTCAGGAATCACGATACTGCCATCAGCCTGCTGGAAGTTCTCAAGCACCGCTACAAGCGCACGTCCAACGGCAAGACCAGAACCATTGAGTGTATGCACGAACTCAGTCTTACCGGCAGGGGTGCGTGTGCGAGCCTGCATGCGTCGAGCCTGAAAACTTTCGCAATTTGAAACCGAGGAAATCTCACGCCAAGTATTTTGTGCAGGCAACCAAACTTCGAGATCGTAAGTCTTGGTCGCACCAAAACCCATATCACCGGTGCACAGCAACATGACACGATACGGCAAGCCTAGGAGTTGTAGAACTTTTTCGGCGTGTCCCGCCATGTCTTCGAGCGCTTGATAAGAGGTCTCGGGTGCGACGATTTGCACCATTTCGACTTTATCGAACTGATGCTGGCGAATCAAACCGCGCGTATCACGTCCGCCACTGCCAGCTTCGGAGCGAAAACAAGGTGTGTGTGCCGTCATTCGAAGGGGAAGGTCAGCCGGCGGCACGATCGTATCCCGTACAAAACTTGTCAGTGTGATTTCCGAAGTTGAAATCAAATACTGCTCTTCACGCGCCACCACATTGCCCTGCTCGTCTAGGGATGGTTCATCTCCACCTCGAGTGACCCAGAACATATCGTTTTTAAACTTGGGCAATTGCCCGGTGCCCATCAAAGTCGAAGCATTCACGATGTAGGGGGTGTAGCACTCGGTATAACCGTGCGCGCCCGTTTGCAGATCAAGCATGAATTGCGCTAAGGCGCGATGCAACCGCGCAACGGGTCCTCGCATAAAGCTAAATCTTGCACCAGAGAGCTTTGCTGCGGTATCGAAATCCAGACCGATTTTTTCACCGAGCGTGACATGATCTAGCGCTTCGAAGGCCAAACGCTGCGGATCTCCGGAGGCGTCCGGCAGTGGCACCCAACGCCGGACTTCAATGTTGCCTTCGCTATCCGCACCGTGGGGAACGCTCTCGTGCGGTAAGTTAGGAATCGCCATCAACATATCGGACAGTTGCGACTGTATCTCGGCAAGCTCCAACTCAAAGGCTTTGAGCTTGTCCGGTATGGCTTGCGACTCTGCCAGCACAGCCGAAGCATCCTCACCCCGTGATTTCAACGCCCCAATTTGTTTGGCCAGCGCATTACGTTGCGCTTGTAAGTTTTCGGTATCCGTTTGAACTGACTTGCGCCGAGCCTCCAGCCCATTGAACTGATCCAACGGAAATGCGAAGCCACGCGCCGCCAAGCGACTGACGACGACAGCCAAATCTTTACGTAACAAAGCGGGGTCAAGCATGATTTTTAAGAGGTTAAGGCTAATGAAGCCAGTATTGTAAACGGCGCAGCAGCCAGGCAACACTAGCGAGGCAAGCGACACTTGCCACCCAAATTAGCAGAAACCAAAGCCATCGTTTCATAGGGATCTAATGGTAATGATGCTTTGCTTGGACCTTGCCGCGAAAAACCCAGTATGCATAGCCGGTGTAGACCAAAATGACGGGAATGAGGACAAGCGCACCGACCAACAAGAATTGCAGACTGTTATCGGGAGCGGCAGCCTGCCAAAGTGTCAGCGAAGACGGGACGATGTAGGGAAAAAAGCTAATTAAGAGACCGATATAAGACAATGCAAAGAGCCCTTGTGCAGCCAAAAACGGCATTAACTCGGACTTATCTGCCAAACCCTTGAATAAAGCGTAGGCGCACACCAAAACCAAAAGGGGGACAGGAGCAACGAAAGCCATTGCTGGCCAAGCAAACCACTTTTGCATAAAGTGTTCATGCATAAAGGGCGTCAGCAAACTCACCACACCAATCATGCACAATAAAGCCAACCCCAACCCGAACGCAGCCTTTCTAGCAATCCGCGCGACCTCACCCTCTGTTTTTAAAATCAGCCATGTCGCGCCAAGTAAGGCGTAGCCGATCACCAGCGCCAAGCCAGTGAGTAAGCTGAAGGGCGTTAACCAATCCCACCAACCCCCAGCGTACGCCCTATTCTCGACCGGTATTCCTTGAACGAGCGCGCCAAGCGCAACGCCTTGAGCAAACGTTGCGACGGTGGATCCCCCTGCGAAAGCCCAATCCCAAAGATACTTGCGCGCGTGGCTCTTCCATCTGAATTCAAAGGCGACCCCACGAAATACAAGCGCAAGCAACATGATGATGATGGGCGCATACAAAGCCGGCATAATCACTGCGTAAGCGAGAGGGAAAACTGCAAAGAGCCCTCCTCCCCCTAAGACGAGCCACGTTTCGTTACCATCCCAAACAGGCGCAACGGCATTCATCATCTGGTCGCGGCTTTCTTCACTCCGACCCCACGGAAACAAGATGCCAATCCCAAGGTCAAAACCATCGAGAACGATGTAAGCCAAGACTGCGAAAGCAATCAAGCCAGCCCAAATAAGCGGGAGATCGATCGTCATGCTTGACCCCCTGAACCGGTCTGCCCCGCGACACCGGTGCGGGCGCCAGCCAGTCCAGCCGCACGCATGGGCTCCTGCACAGACAACTCAGGATCTGACATAGACGGCGGATTCGCCATTTGCCGAAGCATGTAATAGACACCCGTACCAAACAAAGAGAAATAAACTACGACAAACGCCAGCAAGGAAAATGCAATTGCCGTTGCATCAATTGGAGACGCTGAATCAGCCGTACGCAGCAGGTTATAGACCGTATAGGGCTGACGCCCCACTTCTGTCACGGTCCAGCCCGCCAGCACTG
Organism: Burkholderiaceae bacterium; assembly: GCA_044376975.1. Classification (GTDB taxonomy): domain Bacteria; phylum Pseudomonadota; class Gammaproteobacteria; order Burkholderiales; family Burkholderiaceae_B; genus Zwartia. The sequence continues at coordinate 6,065 of JBILJY010000141.1, forward strand.
CAATAAAACCAGAGGGTCCCATCAATAACGCTGCACGATGCATCAGTGGCGTGTCATACAACCGACCTTTGTAACGCAACCATAAACTCCAAAGACCGAGCAAACACATCAGCGTACCGATACCCACCATTACTCGGAAGGCATAAAACACAATGCCCATTGGAGGCTGCTCATCAGCAGGCCAACTGTCCATGCCGCGGATCTCACCGTCAAGGGTATGCGTCAAAATCAAGCTGCCCAAATACGGAATCTGCACCACATAATCCATCCGCCTCTCCTTGGCGTTCGGCACGCCAAACAGAATCAGTGGCGCCCCTTTAACGGTCTCATAGTGGCCTTCCATTGCTGCAATTTTACGTGGCTGATGTTCAAGTGTATTGAGTCCATGCGCATCGCCCGCCGCAATCTGTATCGGCGCGACGATTGCCGCCATCCATAGGGCCATCGAAAACATCACAGCGGTCCCAGAGCCTTTAACCCGCTCACTCTTTTGGCGTAACAAATGGTAGGCCGCAACCCCGCCCACCACAAACGCTGTGGTGAGGTAGGCCGCTAGCAACATGTGTACTAAGCGATAGGGAAACGAGGGATTAAAGATAACCGCCCACCAGTCCACAACAACGAACTGCCCAACATCATTCATTGCATAGCCTGCGGGTGTTTGCATCCAGCTATTGACTGACAGAATCCAAAAGGCAGACATGAAGGTACCGAGTGCCACCATGGCAGTGGCAAAGAAATGCAACTTTGGTCCAACACGCTCACGACCAAATAACATCACACCAAGAAATCCGGCCTCAAGGAAAAATGCCGACATGACCTCGTAGCCCATTAGTGGCCCAAGAACGGGGCCCGTCTTCTCGGCAAATACGCTCCAATTTGTGCCGAACTCATAACTCATGACTATTCCCGACACGACACCCATACCAAACGCTAGGGCAAATATTTTCTTCCAATAGTTAAACAGCATGAGGTAGACGGGCCGCCCCGTCATTAGGTGCAAGCCATTGAGCACAGCCATATAGCTTGCCAACCCAATCGAGAAGGAGGGGAAGATAATGTGAAAACTGACGGTAAACGCAAATTGAATACGGGCCAACGTCAGCGCATCAATCCATTCCA
>JBILJY010000102.1:0-9199 GCA_044376975.1 Burkholderiaceae bacterium
GGTGGCCGCATTCACCTCAAAGGCGACTTAGGGTCGGGAAAAACAGCACTTGTGCGCGCACTTTTGCGGCAATGCAGCATTTCTGGCCGAATTAAGAGCCCAAGTTACGCACTACTTGAATCTTATAAAGTTTCTAACTTATACTTCTATCATCTTGATTTTTATAGATTTAGCGAAGATGCCGATTGGCTAGATGCTGGGTTTCGCGATCTCTTTAAAAACAACGCGCTCATTTTGATTGAATGGCCAGAGCGCGCAGGCAATTTGCTGAGCGACCCAGACTTACTGATCGAGCTCAGCTATGCCGGATTAGGCCGCATAGTCACACTTAGTGCGTATTCAGAAAAAGGGCTTTCATGGATCAACGCTTTGCCTCCTCTCTTGATGGTCAGCCGTCAAACACACGAGCGCTAAGCCGACGTCGCCTCCTGGGCGCCGCCACGACTCTTTTATTACTCCCTGTTATCCCGCGCATTGCGATGGCTGCGCGATTACTCGCTGTGCGCACTTGGCCTGCAGACGAATACACACGTGTGACACTAGAACTCGATAGTGAACTACGCGCGGAACATTTCACTCTCGACAATCCACATCGCATGGTCGTTGATATTCAAGGTATGGATGTCAACCCCGCACTTAACGAACTCGTGCGCAAAGTTCGACCTGACGATCCCTACATACAATCTCTGCGCGTGGCGCAGAACCGCTCGAATGTCGTGCGTATCGTTTTTGATTTGAAACAAGCGATAGCACCGCAAGTGTTTACGCTCAAGCCAGTTGGGAATTACAAGTACAGACTAGTTCTAGACTTGTATCCGAAGAACGCGCAAGATCCCCTCGCCGCGCTTCTAAAAAAGAATCCGCAGAAGATGGAAGAAGATCCGCTGGCGCGCATTCTTGAAGATATCGGTCGCAACCCGAAGGGCACAGGCATGGCAACGGTGCCGGTCATTCCAAACTCCGTCGCACCCCCAATCGAAGCGAAGATCGCACCACAGCCCAATAATCGACGTGGGCGTACCATAACGATCGCGCTAGATCCCGGGCACGGCGGAGAAGACCCTGGCGCAATCGGCAAAGGCGGTACCTACGAGAAAAATGTTGTGCTCGCCATTGCTCAGAAATTAAAAGCACGGATCGACGCCACACCTGGAATGCGCGCGTACTTGACTCGAGATGGCGATTATTTCGTCCCCCTACACGTACGTGTTGAAAAGGCACGTCGTGTAAAGGCGGATTTATTCGTCTCGATTCATGCAGATGCCTTTATACGTCCCACTGCAGGAGGCAGTTCGGTTTATGTGTTGTCAGAACGCGGAGCCTCGAGTACAAGCGCGAGCTGGCTCGCGCAGAAAGAAAACGCTGCGGACTTGATCGGAGGCATAAACCTCAACGTGCAAAATAAAAACGTCGCGAGAATTTTGCTTGATCTATCCACTAGCGCCCAAATCAAAGACTCAACCAATCTAGCCATGCGGATGCTCGACGAGCTGAAAAGTGTCTACCGTTTACACAAACCTCAGGTTGAGTCGGCAGGCTTTGCAGTACTGAAAGCGCCTGATATGCCATCCATTTTGGTCGAAACAGCATTTATCAGTAATCCGGAAGAAGAGCGGATGTTGCGTAGCCAAGCCGCACAGGACAAGTTTGCACAGGCCCTGCACAGCGGCATCAACCGCTTCTTCGTCGCAAATCCCCACTTGATCGCCTCGCGTTAGGATTTAGCCGCAAGAGCCTCGACATAGCTCTAAAATAGGTGCTTCATGTTTGTTGCGCCTGCCATGCCAAACCGCCGCCCCATCTGCGCTCTCCCCGACTTACTCATTAGCCAAATCGCAGCTGGCGAGGTAATTGAGCGACCAGCCTCTGTGCTCAAGGAGCTCGTGGAGAATGCGGTCGACGCAGGTGCCCAGTCTATTGAGATTCGCCTTGAAGCCGGGGGCATCCGTCGCATCGCAGTCATTGATGATGGCGCTGGAATTCCCCCAGATGAACTTGCACTTGCCTTGACGCGTCATGCAACGAGCAAAATCACATCGCTCGACGAACTCGAATCCGTGCACTCAATGGGGTTTAGGGGTGAAGCGCTCGCCTCGATTGCAGCGGTCTCGCAGCTAACGCTCATTTCACGCACGCGCGATGCCGATCACGCCTGGAGCCTAGCACCTGGCTCAACGAGCCCAGTGGCCGCAGCAGGTGCGCAAGGGACAACCGTCGAGGTTAAGTATCTTTTTGACGCCGTTCCTGCAAGGCGTAAATTTCTTCGCGCTGAACCAACCGAGTTCGGACACTGCATTGACGCAATCGAGCGCATTGCACTCGCCTTTCCTGAGGTCAGCTTTCGTGTGTTTCATAATGAGCGCGCGGTCCGCCAATGGTTACCCGCATCGGCACTCAAACGCATCAGCGATGTGTTGGGTGATGAATTCAATGAGCACGGCATTGAGGTCAACGCCGAGAGTGGTCCGATAGCACTGCTAGGGGTGATCACTCGGCCCACTGCGGCACGTGCTCGCGCCGATCGACAATTCCTCTTTGTGAATGGTCGTCATGTGCGCGACCGTACCGTGTCGCACGCAATCCGTAGCGCGTACGCGGATGTGCTCCATGGCGATCGTCAACCGGCTTTTGTATTATTTTTGCAGATTGACCCAAGTGCAGTAGATGTCAATGTGCATCCAGCCAAACATGAAGTGCGCTTTCGCGATACAGGTGCGGTGCACCGCTTTGTATCGCACACTGTCACGCAAGCTTTATCCGGCACAGCAGGCGCGCACCAAGTCACCCCAGCAGTCTTTACAAACCAGAGCGCGCAATCTTGGCAGCACGTTGGCAACCACCAAACACCCTACAACGCCGCCTCGTCCTTTTCATCCTCCTCTGCGTCTGGTCAGACAACATGGCAACCAAGTTCGCAGTCTGCCCTGCATCTTCGGGAACCCATAGGAACCGCCGGCGGGCTTCAAGCGTGGGAGACACTTTATCAACCAGCGGCTCAAGACGCTCCCACTTGGCCACTCGGGCGTGCCTTAGCACAGGTGCACGGTATCTACATCCTGTCGCAGACGAGTTCAGGACTCGCCCTAATCGACATGCATGCGGCGCACGAGCGCGTAGTCTATGAACAACTCAAACAAGCGCTCGACGCACAGACGTTGCCTCAGCAAACACTGTTAGTGCCTGTTGTGTTTCGGGTGACCGACAAAGAGATTGCACTCGCTGAGGAATGCAAAGAGCAACTTGCCATGCTCGGCTTTGAAATAGCTCCCTCAGGACCGCAAGCCCTGACCCTTCGGTCAGTGCCTGCCTTGCTCGCGCGCGGGGACCTTGAGGCCCTCGCTCGAGGCATACTGCGCGATCTTGAACAAGTAGGGGCCAGCAGACTACTAACAGAGCAGCGGAATACGCTGCTTGCGACGATGGCGTGCCATGGTGCCGTGCGCGCCAATCGCCAGCTATCGATCGAAGAGATGAACGCACTACTTCGGCAAATGGAGCAAACCGAACGTGCTGACCAATGCAACCATGGCCGTCCCACCTGGGTCCACTGGAATGTGTCTGACTTAGATAAATTCTTTTTGCGTGGCCAATGAGCCAATACACGACAGAAACGCTGATCTGTTTAGCTGGTCCGACGGCCTCAGGCAAAAGCGCTGCAGCGCGCGCGATTGCTAAGCGCTGGCCGGTCGAAATCATCAACGTCGACTCGGCAACCATCTATCGCGGCATGGACATTGGTACGGCGAAACCCTCGGAGGCAGAACAACGCGAGACCCCGCACCATCTGCTAAACATCCTAGATCCTCTTGAGACCTATTCGGCTGCAAACTTTCGGCGCGATGCGTTACGTTGCGTGCAAGAAATACGTGCGCGCGGCAACATACCTCTGCTGTCAGGCGGAACGATGCTTTACTTTAAAGCACTGCGCGATGGGCTAAACGACCTACCGGGTGCTGACCCCGAGATTAGGCTCGAGCTAGAACAACGCGCAGCAACAATTGGTTGGCCGGCAATGCACGACCAGCTCGCGCAAGTCGACCCGGAAACTGCGAAGCGTTTATCTCCGAACGACAGCCAACGCATCCAGCGCGCACTAGAGATTTGGCGCGTGAGCGGTACCCCCATGTCCGTGCTGCTCAACGCGACAGCGCAGCAAGATGTCCCGATCAAGACTCTGACCCTAAGCCTCGAACCAACCGAACGAAGCATCCTGCACGAGACCATCACTCTGCGGTTTGATCAAATGCTTGAAGCGGGTTTGTTAAACGAAGTGAGGACTTTGCATGCACGTAGAGACCTGCACACAAACCTACCTTCGGTCCGTTGCGTGGGTTACCGACAGCTCTGGAGTCTTCTGGAGGGTGAAATCGATTATTCAGAAGCGAGATTACAAGCCATCGCAGCCACCAGACAACTGGCCAAACGTCAGCTGACCTGGCTACGGAGTCTGCCAGAACGAAAAACTATTCAAGCCTGCACACCAGCCACGGAGGATACCGTTGTGCAGGAAGTGGGCAGACTTCTTGATTAACACCACTGCTTGCGCGATACGTGCTTAGACAACGACGGTCTGTGCATCAGTTGCCTGACAACCCTGAATAACACCCAAGCTGTAGACCGTCTCACCTTGCGCACTCAAAGCCTGACTGATCGCTTGTGCATCTTGGGCACTGACGACAACCACCATACCGATACCGCAATTGAAGACGCGATACATCTCTGTATCAGCCACCCCACCTTGCTGCTGTAGCCAAGTGAACAGTTTGGGCATTTGCCAAGCATCGCGCTGCAGCTTAGCCTGCAGGCCTGGCTGCAAGATGCGGGGCACGTTATCCAACAAGCCACCGCCCGTGATGTGGGCAAGTCCTTTTACTTTGGGACCAAACTCCTTCAAAACAGCTAGTACCGGTTTGACATAAAGGCGCGTTGGCGCCATCACCACGTCGGCAAGAGTCTGTCCGAAAAAGTCTTGTTCTGGCTTTGCCCCAGCACGCTGCAAAATCTTGCGCAACAATGAATAGCCATTGGAGTGCGCGCCACTGGAGGCGAGCCCCAACACAATGTCGCCGGGCTGAATCGACTTGCCATCAATCAGCGCCGACTTTTCCGCTGCACCCACGGCAAAACCAGCCAGATCGTACTCACCATCGGGATACATTCCTGGCATTTCCGCGGTTTCCCCGCCGATTAAAGCGCAACCGGATAATTCACAGCCACGGGCAATGCCGCCGACTACTTGCGCTGCCACATCCACCGAAAGTTTGCCGCAGGCAAAATAATCGAGAAAAAACAGGGGTTCAGCCCCTTGCACCAAAATATCGTTCACGCTCATCGCCACCAAGTCGATACCAACCGTATCGTGGCGTTGCCAATCAAAGGCCAACTTAAGCTTGGTACCTACGCCGTCCGTACCCGACACTAACACAGGCTCTTTATAGCGCTTAGGTACCTCAAACAAGGCTCCAAAGCCCCCGATTCCCGCAAGGACACCCTCACGCATGGTGCGAGCGGCCATCGGTTTAATCCGATCAACAAGGGCGTCACCTGCATCAATATCGACGCCGGCGTCACGGTACGTAAGAGGAGTTTGTGGTTGAGTCATGGAGGAAAATCGCTGTTGTGTGACAATTGTGGGGTTTGAACCATCATTTTTACCAATTTTACGATGAGTCGATGAGTCGGCAATTACTTCTGGAAATCATCCCCGCGCAGGGACCGACGTTAGCCGCGACGGTGATGGGTGCTAATGCAGCTGCCATCGCGGCTGTGACGGGCCTGGAGCGGGGGCGAGCGCTCTACCTTTGGGGGCCGCCAGGCTCAGGGCGCAGCCATCTGCTGCGCGCAATCGCTGGGACGAGGTCGACCCTATTGCTCGGCGCTGGCACCTCAGCCAGTGCCATGATGGCCCTTGCAACCAACCCTACTCTTGAAAAAGCCGCTGAAGTCATCGCAGTAGACGACATACAGGAGCTCGATGAGCCACAGCAGGCGGCCGTATTTGCCCTGTACAATCGCTGGCGAGAGTTAGCCTCGACTGCGGCGGCCTTTGCGCTTGTGGTTACCGGGGATCGCGCGCCGCTGTCGATGTCGTTGCGCGAAGATTTACGTACCCGCTTAGGCTGGGATCTTGTGTTCCGGCTCGAGCCCCTCTCGGATACAGACAAGTCCGAAGCACTCGTGACCTATGCCAAACAGCAAGGATTACCGCTTTCCTCTGACGTGCTGGACTGGATGCTGACACATTACTCGCGCGACATTCGCCAGCTCTTCGCCTTAATCGATGCCCTAGACCGCTACTCTCTGTCCAAGCACCGTACGATCACGGTTCCTCTGGTACGAATGATGCTAGCTGACCGTGAATTTCTCCAATCATGACCTATAAAAAACTTGCTCTGTTCGACTTAGATCACACACTACTCCCCTTGGATAGCGATTATCAATGGGCCATCTTTATGGCCGAAACAGGACGTGCCGGAGACCCTGCGGAAGCACTGCGCCGCAACCAAGAGTTGATGGATCGTTACAACGCAGGTGAGCTTACTGCCGAGCAGGCTGCCGAGTTCATGCTCGGCCTACTTGCTGCACATCCACCCCACTTGCTTGCAGCATGGCACGAGGAGTTTATGCAAAAAGTGATTCGCCCGGCGATGACCGCTCAAGCGATTGCGCTAGTCGAAAAACACCTACTAGCCGGCGATCTGTGTGCGGTCGTGACCGCCACGAACAGCTTCGTGACCTCTCCCATTGCACGCGCCTTTGGTATCCCAACGTTAATTGCAACCGAACCGGAGTATCAGGCTGGACGCTACACAGGAAAGATTTCAGGCACGCCCAGCTTCAAGCATGGCAAGGTCGTTCGCGTCCAAAGCTGGCTAGCAAGCTTTGGTAAGACACTGCAGGATTTTGAAACATCACACTTCTACAGTGACTCATCCAACGATCTTCCCTTGCTAGAGGTCGTCACACACCCCATCGCAACCAACCCAAGCCCCGGCTTACTTGCAGTTGCGCAAGAGCGCACCTGGCCCGTGCTCAACCTGTTTAATCAGTTGTCCGATAAAAAATCCTAATGATCACCGATACACTCAAACGCTTTGTTGGAAAACTTTTAGGTCAGCCGCCAAAGGCGATGCGCCGAATTGGGCAAGCAAAGCACGGGATTGAGCGGCGCAATGTCTCACGTCATGCAATCAAAGTATGCGAAGTACTTCAGCACGAGGGTTATCAAGCCTACATTGTCGGCGGCGCTGTGCGAGACCTCATCGTTGGACTCGAGCCGAAAGATTTCGACGTAGCAACAAACGCCACACCTGAGCAGATTCGTCCCCTATTTCGCCGGGCCCGGATTATCGGCCGTCGATTCCAGCTCGTGCACGTTGTCTTTGGTCAGGAAATCATTGAGACCTCAACCTTTCGCGCACCGGCATCCGAATCGCAAGCGACAGACGACCATGGTCGCATTCTGCGTGACAATGAGTTCGGCACGCACGCACAAGACGCGGCGAGACGTGACTTCACCATTAATGCGCTGTATTACGACCCCACCACTGAAGAAGTGATCGACTACCACAATGGTGTAGAAGACCTTAAGTCACGCACGGTCAGAATGATTGGAGACCCTCGTACGCGCTACCGTGAAGACCCGGTGCGAATGTTGCGTGCCGTGCGCTTTGCCGTAAAGTTAAAAGGGACAATTCATACTGATACGAAAGCACCCTTGCAATCGATGGCAGAACTAATCGAGAACGTCCCTGCCTCGCGACTGTTTGACGAAATGCTCAAGCTATTGACCTGTGGTCATGCAATGGACTGTTTGCAACAGCTTCGGCAAGACGGTCTACATCAGGGTATTTTGCCATTACTAGATGTTGTGCTCGAACAACCTGGTGGCGAAGAATTCATCGAACTCGCACTCGATCGCACCGATCATCGTATTCGCAGCGGCAAAACCGTTAGTCCAAGCTTTTTATTCGCTGCGCTGCTTTGGCATCAAGTCGATCTTCGTTGGAAAAAGCGTATTCAAGCAGGCGAACCAAGCATTCAGGCTCTCATGGAAGCAGCCGACTCGGTGCTGGAGGAGCAAACAGAGAAACTCGCCATCCAAAAGCGTTTCAGCGCTGATATGCGCGAAATCTGGTTCATGCAACCGCGTTTCGAGAAGCGTTTGCCTAAATCGATCTGGCGCATGTTTGAGCAACCGAGATTTCGTGCTTCTGTCGACTTTCTGCAACTTCGTGCCGCTGCACATCAGTTTGATAGCGTCCTAGCGCAGTGGTGGATGGACCTCGCAAACGCCGAGGACACGGCGCGTGTCGAGATGCTCGAAGAACTCAGCCGTCTACCGAAGGAGACGAGCGCAACAGCACCTCGGAGCCGAACCCGTCGACGGCGCCGTAGCCCAACGAGTGGCGACCGAACTGACAGCCCTAGCCCGCAAGAGTGACAGCAAGTCATGTCGATACTCGCACATATCGGTCTAGGCGCAAATCTCGGAGCCGCCCACGAGACAGTGCAGGCTGCGTTAAAAGATCTCGCTGCAGAACCTGGAATCGAGCTCGTGAAAGTGGCGCCGCTCTACTCGAGCGCACCGATTGATTCAAGCGGACCTAACTACATCAATACCGTCGCGAGCATCCATACATCACTTGGCCCGGAGCAATTGCTTACAGCACTGCAAAGAATCGAGTTAGTCCACGGCCGCGAACGTCCTTACGTTAACGCACCGCGAACTTTGGATTTAGACCTCTTGCTATACGACGACATCACACTCAATACGCCAATGCTCACCATCCCGCATCCGCGCATGCATTTGCGTGCGTTTGTGCTCCAACCACTGCGCGATATAGCGGGAAATTTGACGCTATCGCAAGGCAGTCTTGACGCGCTTTTGGCGCAGTGCAGCGACCAAGGTCTGACGCCCTTGCCTTAAGCACTGTGCCAGACGAGACTCAAATTGCTTTATCTGCTTGAAGAGTCGCGACAACCTCATCGCTCACGCCAAGTTGCTTTAGGATTGCTAGCGTGTGTTCACCGATAGCAGGGACTGGATCCATGCGCGCGTCAAACTGATTATTGGTTGCAGGCGGTAGCAGCGCTGGTAACGCGCCTACCGGGCTTTGGATCTGCGTCCAACGTCCACGCGCCGCCAACTGCGGATGTGACCACACGTCCTTCATCTCATTGACACGTGCATTTGCAA
>JBILJY010000103.1:0-9190 GCA_044376975.1 Burkholderiaceae bacterium
GCGTCGGGTGTGATGGTCGCTCCGGCAGCTGGGTTGCGCACAGATGATCAGATAAGCAGCTATTTTGATATGGTCAACGAGACCTTGGGGTCCGATGTCCCTTGGTGTTTGCAGGACCACCCCACATCAACTGGCGTGCAAATGTCCACGGCGGTGGTGATGCGGATTCTGAAGAACTCACCACGGTGTGTCATGCTCAAGCACGAAGACTGGCCTGGTTTGGGAAAATTATCTGCGGTCTGTCAGGCAATACAAAAGGGCGACCTGCAAAAGATTTCGATTTTGACTGGTAATGGCGGTGGTTTGTTCTTGCCAGAAGAGCTCGTACGCGGGGCGAATGGTGCTATGACTGGTTTCGCTTACCCTGAAATGATGGTGGATGTCTGCAAGGCCTTTGCCGCCGGGGATGTCGAGCGTGCCTTCGATATCTTTGATTGCTATCTGCCCTTAGCCAAATATGAGCAGCAGGCGGGCGTTGGGCTCGCTGTGCGTAAACATATTCTTGCCCAACGTGGCGCGATTGCTTCGGCCGCGATACGCAAACCTGGTCCCAAGCTTAGCGCTCAGGACATTGCAGATATTGCACGCTTAACGACACGGCAGGAAAAGAAGCTGGCTGCCTTGAAATAGTTGGCTTGTTTGTTTACCTATTTCCTAGTTTTATTTAACGCATTCGGAGACCCTTCATGGTCAATATGCAGCTCGACCCAAAAGTAAAAGACATTCTCGGCGCAATTTCTACCGCGACACTCACCACCGTACTGCTCAAGAAAGGTTTGCGCAATGTATGGATGCGCGGCACAAAGCCCATTCGTAGTGGTCAGCCTCGACTCGTTGCCCGCGCCTTTACTTTGCGGTTTGTTCCCGCACGTGAAGACCTTGCGACACCGGAGTCCTGGTCTTCGCCGAAATCGACACGGGGCGCAATCGAAGATATGCCTGAAGGCTGTATCGCGGTTGTGGACTCGATGGGTGTGCAGGACGCTGGCATTTTCGGAGATATTCTCTGCGCGCGTATGGCTAAGAAAAATGTTGCTGCGCTGGTGACTGACGGTGTCGTGCGCGACCTAGCGGGTGTCTTGGGCACAGGTTTGCCCGTTTGGTGTTCAGGTGCTGCAGCGCCACCATCTGTTGCGGGCTTGACCTTTGTGGATTGGCAACAGCCCATCGGTTGTGGCGGCGTTGCGGTGTTTCCCGGCGATGTAGTGGTTGTTGATGATGACGGTGCAGTGCTGATTCCTGCAGCACTGCTCGACGATGTCGTCGCGAGCGCAGCATCTCAAGAGGCGCTAGAAGTGTGGATTATGAAGCAAGTTGAAAATGGGCAGGCTTTGCCTGGTTTGTACCCACCGAACGCAGAGAATTTGGCGCGGTACAAAGCGGAAACGGGTCAGAAGTAATCTTTCTTAGCTAAGCTGTTTGGCGAGGCGAAAGCTTCGCCAAACAAAGATGGTGACACTTGCGATCGCAAGGATGGCAAAGAGATATTGAACGGGTTCGGCAATCTTGAAATCGATCTTGGTTGTGATGAGCATGTAAGCGCATAAAGCTGCACCAAACCCAATGAGTCGCATCAACCATGATGTGTTTTGTACGACAGTGTCAGGCAAGCGATTGCTGAAGTGCCCTCCAAGAATCCCGCCAAAAATCCCTAAGGCTGCGCCAGCAAAGACGTCTGACGGCCAGTGGGCTCCGAGCGCGATACGTGCGAATCCACCCAACGCTGCGAGTAGAAATAACCACAAAAATGGTTTGCGGCGGTGACGGTCCATCGCGAAGTAAATGCCCGATAAAACAGCAAAGGCAGTGAGGGTGTGTCCTGAAGGCATTGCGAAGGAGGTGAGAGGACGCTCCAGAATGTAGAAGGTGGAATGATCTAAAAGACCTGCAGGGCGCGGCATCTCAAGGACATGTTTAGGCCAGCGTGAGAGCGCGCCCGCGATTGCACCAGCAAACATGGCACCGATTAGTAGCCGGGGCGCAAGGACTAGCAAGGGGGAAAGGAGCGCAAAGGCACTCCAGCCGTTGCCAAGCATATTGAAGGTGACCCACACAATGTCTGGCAAGAGACGGGCGGTGTGGTTGAGATAAAGGAAGAGACCAGGCTCTGGTAAGAAAAGCCAGCAAAGCGCCCAAATTATCAGGGGCGCCAAACACCAAAGAAAGTCCTTTTTTTGAATGGTCGCGACATGGTGCGTATGCGTGGCCGAACGCGGAGGCACTGTCATGCACGTGACGCCGTGAATTGGACAATCATTTTTTGCAGCACTTGCTCGACGGTAATCGCACGCATACAGGCGTTATCTGAGCACGGTGTTTTGCGGTGGTTAGCCGCGCTGACGCAAGGTGAACAGGCGAGTTGAGCCGTGATCGGAATGGACTTGCCCAGCGACCCATACAAGGCAGGCGTCTCTGGTCCGAAGAGCACGACGGTATGTAGCCCGGTTACGGAGGAGAAATGACCAGGACCTGAGTCGTTGGTCACCATGACATCTGCAAGCGTATATAACGCGGGAAGCTCTGCAAAACTAACTTGACCGGCGAAGTTCAGGGCGTTGGGTACGTTGGCACCCAGTCGAACATTCTCGACGTAGGCGTGTTCGGAGGGTGAGCCAGTAATGAGTACTAAACAATCGGGCCAGTGGTTGACGAGCGCAATAATTAGCTTGGAGAAACTTTCGGGTGCCCAGCGGCGCTGCACCAAAAGCTCGCTCGCATTGGGATTCACCAGAAGCAATGGTTGAACGCCATGCTGAAACGGCCTCTGTGCTTGTGTGGCAAGTATTTGAACTCGCTCCAGCACTGTTTGTTTAACAGTGACATCAATCTGCGCTTGTGCGATTCGGATTGCAGAGTCTGGAATATGTACCTTACTGAAAGGTTGCTCAGCGGAGGTCGCGAAGGCGGCGTGTATCAGTGACAAAAAGTTTTTGGCGATATGTATGTGTGGGTTGTAGTGCACTTTGTGCGTCAGCATCGTGCCGCGCCACAGGCCTTCACCATGAAAAATATGATATCCAACACGCTTGCGGGCACCGCATAAGCCCGTGAGTAAGGCAGTGAAGCGAGAGAAGAGCTCTAGATCAATGACAGTATCAATTTTGTGCGCTCGTGCCTGCCACAGGAATTTGACAGTGTCTCGGACTAAGGTAAAAACCGAGCTCGAATCAATGGTGAAAATGTTTTTTGCGGGTACGGTATTGAGTAGAGTTAGGCTAGCTCGGTTGCTTTTGAAGATCAGAAAAAAGATTTCAGCACCCCGTGCCTGGGCATCACGCATCGCAGGGTCGACAATGATGGCGCTTCCCATCTCGGAGAGTTCGATAAACAGCAAGCGACGTGGCGCGCCAGCTGGACCCTTAATCAGATGGGTGATCCAGTCCAGCAGGGCCACGAGTGGGCTAAAGAGGGCGCACAGGGGAACACCGACTCGGTGGTCGATGGTGCGCATGGTGTCGACGCTTAGGCTCATGGGGTCGTAGTTTAATGCTTTGTGCTCAGATCGTCTTGGCGTCGTCGCTTCAACAGGGATATGGCACCCGGCAAATACGTCACTAGCGTCACAATCCCAAAACTCACTGAGGCGAGCACAGTGATTCCGCTATCGACCGCCCAGAGTGCAAGAGTGGTGGACAGCGTTGCTTCTCGCAAGCCCCATCCCGAAATGCTGATGGGTAGCATCATTAATAGGCCGAGTGCAGGAAGGCCCACCATGAGTGCAGAGAACGGTGCTGTCGTTCCGAAGGCCTGCAAGCAACACCAAAATGCGGTGAGCGCGATCATGTGTGTGGAGATCGATATCGCCAATTGAGGCAAGACGGTCGGCCAACCAAGCGCGGTTTTGAGTCCTGGCATCGCTTCCGGCATACCGAGTTTTGTGAGTATTTTATGAATCCAAAGACGCGTACGCGGCGAGCCCAACATTAGGCTCGCTAATGCTGCCCCGGCGATCATTGCACCTAGGGCCCACCAGCCAAGGGATTGCCCCCAAGGTGCAATCATGGCACCACCTAGGATAAGCCCAAGGGCACCCAAGATATTGTTGCCAATCAGACCAAGTCCGCGATCTAGTGCCACGCTGATAAAACCAAGGCGCAATCGTGGTGGGGCGCGGTTCAGATCGATGGGTTGATGGAGCTCCTCGGACAAGGTTGGGGCACGAGTGCCTGCCACTTGCCCGACTTGGTGTTGGCGAATAGGGCCTAAGCGACTACCCTCGACTGCACGATAACTGTCCCCACCAATCGTGCTTGGTAGGCCTTGATTAATGAGACCGCCCGTGAAATAGAGCGTGATGTAACGCGAGACAGGTTGATGCAGACCCATACTGCGCATAATCCATCCCCAACGCACGACCGCGAGAAGGTTGGCCGACACAAGCAGGGCAAGCGCCAGAGCAAACCAGCCCGGTTTGATCGCGATCTTTGTTTCCCTTAAGGCTTGCCAGTCAATATTTCTCGCTGCAAGCCACAGCAGGAGCAAGGACAAAACAATGCGTAAGTAAGGCCAGAGAGTTTTAAAGGTTTTTTTCACTGAACGACGTCTATTTTGGATTGGGGGCAGCCCCCCAGTTGCGGCAATGGTAGAAACTAAAGTCTGAAATCGAGCGCCCGAGTCGTTTGATGTCGAGCTGCTCAATTAAGGTGCACGATTCAAAGCCACCCACTTGAGTAGGTAAGTCAAAGCGCAATTGTGACCAGTTTACAAAAAGACTGTCTGTACCGACGGGTATTTCGCCGAACCAGAGGTCAAATTGGTCGAAACGCTTGTCCAGCACATAGACCGGGAGCGGCTGTGCATACCAGGCTATTCGGCTTGCGAGTGTCCAGTTGCGTACGGAGAGCGATGCAATGTTGTGCTGTTGGCTCAGTGTCTGGGCGAGCGCGCCGGCTTGATTCCAGCCCCACATATCGGCCAGTGGATTCTTTTTTCCCCAAGGATGGTCTTGCCCGATGCCGGGGACTCCAACAAAAAAGAGCAGGACGAAGGCCAAGAGGCAGATGACGACCTGCGCACGCACGAAGGCCCGAATCCAGAACTGCTTGCCGCTTGCCCAATAGGCACCAAGAGCGTTTGCGGCGAAAGGAGTGATTGCTAGCCAAGCAGGCGCTGTCCAATGTGGCAGACTGCCACCGCCGGAGAGTGTCGCGGTAACGAAAAAAGGCAGAATAAAAAATAACGTCAAACCCGCTGCGAGCCGTTTCTTTTCGCGGATGATGTCGCGCAGACAAAGATAGGTCCCGAGCACGAGCAGCGGTCCGTAGGCGACCAGTTGAATGCCTAGGAAGGCCGCTAAGCGGCGCAGCTTCCAGGTGCCGCCGCCACCATGTTTGAGTTGATACGCAAAGGACACCCAATCGTGTTGAGCATTCCAGAGGAAAACCGGCGTTACGATCAGCATTGCGGCTGCAACAGCAAGCCACGGACCTTTTTTGCTAAGAAGGGCTATCCCGTGGCTGCGCAGAAGAATCGCCATGACAGTAAGCGCCGGGATGATGGCGGTGTATTTGGAGAGACCAGCCAGTCCAAGCAATAAGCCGAGCGCCAGCCAGTGCTGAAGTGAGGTGGTCTGCGAATCGTGTGGGGCCTTCGCCAGCGCAAGTGTGCTGCGCATAATCAGCAAGGTGAGCACCATCAGCAGCGTGTCAGGCAATAAGCCCACCGCCAACACGTGCATGAGTGGTGCACAAAGGGTTAGCGCAACGGCCCAGAGACCTGCTGTTTCTTTTGCGGAAGGAGAATAACTCCAACCCGGGACCATCGTACTGAGATCGATAGCGAGCCCGCGCGCCAACAGACAGGCAATTAACCAAAGTGTTTGTGGAATAAGGCGAAGGAGGTAGTCCGGTGCGCCGAGCGCCACGAATGGCCATTGAATCCACCCTACGAGTGGTGGATGGTCAAAGTAGCTCCAGTCAAGACGGACGGCATAGTAGGCGTAGTGCGCTTCATCAACAGAGAGTGTCAGTAATGTTGCGAACACTAGGTGAATGAAGACGCCAAGTCCGAGTAGGCCTAGTAGCCGACGATCCTGATGCCATGCAGGCGTGTGACCGACGGGAAGGGGGGCGTGTGGCACGTTACAGTTTGCTATTGGGCTTGAACAGGTAAGACACGCCAAGTGATTTGCCGCTTGCCGTCTTGGGCAAGAACCTTCGCGTTGACACGCTGAACGACGAAGCCCTCTGGTAGGTTTGCCACGCCGCTGATCGGCAAATAGTGATTGAATTGCACCGCCATACGAGGTGAGGGAAGAGTTTCAACCCGTCCAGTTGGCCATCGCCCCTCATAAGAGAGCTCTAACCAGCCGCTGAAGTCCTGTTTCTCTGGTTTAGCCCGCAGTAGCCAAATTAAGTACGAGAGCTGTCCGCCTTTCTTTGCTTGGTTAAAGGTGCTGGTACTGACGCCAACCACCCCGAAGCGAGGATCGAAGGGCAGCGTTTGAACCAGAAGGTTCAATTGTTCCTTCATGGGGGTAATAATGGCTTGGGCTGTCGAGAGCTCTTCGCGCAGGCTTTTGATGATTTCTGCGTTTTGCATGCGCTCAGCTTCTAGTGAACGCGCGTGGTTATCTACCTGTGTTTGTAGTGTTTGCCGCTCGACTGAGACTAGTTTTAGTTCGTCAGTGAGTTTCTGTGCTTGTTCGGTTGTGAGGCGTTTTGCACCATAGCTTGCCTGAAGGAACAGCACACCACCGCCACCCAACAAAACCCCAAGCAGCAGAACAATCACCCAACTAGGGATGCGACGAGGGCGCCTCCGCGTATCGTAGGGGGCGGGTTTGAAAACCGCACGTTTTGCTTGAACGCGAATGACCATGGGGAATTAGTTTTGCTTCTCGAGTTTGTATTCTAACGCCGCCAGACGTTCGGGTGTGCCGACATCGAGCCAGAAACTTTTGTGGAGTTCTCCAATGATCCGCCGCTCTGCCATAGCGGAGCGTAATAACGGGGCGAGTTTGGCAGGTTGTCCTGGTGTAGTTTTGGCGAAAAGTGCCGGGCTGTACACGCCAATACCTGAGAAGGTGTTGAGAGTGCTTGCTTGAGCACTGAGGTGGCCATCTTTGAGTAGCCCAAAATCGCCTTGCGGATGATGCTCGGGGTTATTGACCAGAAGCAGCCACGCAAGGTGATCAGTTTGTTTGAGCTGTTCGGCAATTGCAAAGGCATGCGCGGGATTCCAGTCGCACCATATATCCCCGTTCATGACGAGAAACGGTTCTGTCCCAAGAAACGGCAAGGCAGTAGCGATTCCCCCTGCTGTTTCGAGGGCGACAGGCTCTGGCGAGTATTGAATCCGCACACCGAAAGCGGCCCCGTCACCGAGCGTTTGTTCAATGCGCTGTCCGAGCCACGCATGGTTGATGACGATTTCGGTGATGCCGGTTGCGGCGAGCTTTTCGAGATGCCAAACGATGAGCGGCTTGCCGGCAACCGGCAGCAGTGGTTTAGGAAGATGATCGGTGAGTGGGCGCATGCGCTCTCCTCGACCTGCAGCTAGTATCATGGCCCGCATCAGAAGGTGTATCCAACTTTGGTTTGAACTTGATCTAACTGGTCCAGAATGCGGATTAAGGGTTTGAAAGCGATGTAGCGCCCGGCCACTTGTCTTACATACTGATTGACGCGCGGCATGTGCGCGAGATAGCTGGCTTTGCCGTCGCGGTGATTAAGGCGAGCGAAGACCCCCAAAATCCGCAGATTGCGTTGTAAGCCCATCCACTCGTAGTCGCGATGAAAGTCTGCAAAGTCCGTGGGAACCGGCAAGTTGTTTTTACGAGCCTGTTCCCAATAGCGAATCGCCCAATCTATCTGCTGCGGCTCCTCCCAGGTGGTTCTTGCATCCATGACGAGAGAGGCGAGGTCATAGGTGATGGGGCCTGCGACGGCGTCTTGGAAGTCAAGTATCCCAGGGTTGGCGCCGAATTTTTCCTCTTCGCACAACATTAAATTAGGCGAATGAAAGTCTCTGTGCACGAATACTTGGGGTTGTGCGGCGTTGTGTTTGACCAACAGGTCGAACACGGTATCGAGGGCCTGTAGGGTCTCTGGTGGAAGGATGGTTTTGCAATGAATGCTGGTGTACCACTCGGTGAAAAGGCCTAGCTCTTCTTTGAGCCGAGGCGCGTCGTAACGCGGTAGGCCGTCGTAGCGAGTCGCTTGCATGTCCACCAGCGCAGCTAGGGCTTCGCGATACATTTTTTGTAAAGTGAAATCCTCTACCCCGGAGACTATTTTGTCATAGTAAGTTGTTGGACCTAGGTCAGAAAGCAGCAAAAAACCCTGCTTTAAGTCCATTTCGATAACTTTTGGCACATTTAAGCCAGCGGCGGTTAAGCGGCCCGCGATATCGACAAAAGGGCCACAGTCTTCTTTCGGGGGAGGGGCATCCATCACTACCAGGGTGCCGCTTGCCGACGCAATTCGGAAATACCGCCTAAAGCTCGCGTCGCTGGAGGCTGGTGCAAGAGTGTCAATCTTTAGACCTAGTTTCTGAGGAATTTGATTTAACCAATTGACTAATAATGGTATTCTTTGCTCTGACATTGTCTAAAAAATCCTAAATTTCGCTGTATTCGAACTATAATAGCTCTGAAGCAGCGAGGGTTTGCTGAATTTTGACGACAAACTTTGGGTAAAAGTGCCCTGAATAGGTGACTGTTTAAAGCGTGCTGTTTCTTTTTGCTCGACTTTTTCTCGCAACGATTCTGGGGATAGGTGTGGGGGCTGCGCAAGCCCAAAACGCCGACGCAACCCCGAGCGATGCGCTTAATCAGGCGGCCTCCGGGCAGGCGCCTCCCAAGAAAGCACCCCCAAAAAAGCCGCAAACCAATCAAAAGACGACAAAAAATAAGCCGGCAAATAAGCCGCCCAATAAACCGACAGCCGTTAAAACTGCTCAGGCATCCACTCAGCCAACAGGTAAACCAGCAGCGAAACCAGCAGCGAAACCAGCAGCGAAACCAGCAGCTGTCAAAACTGCGCAGGCTTCCACTCAGCCAGCAGCCAAACCTGTAGCCAAACCTGTAGCTCAACCTGCAGGTCAACCCGTAGCTCAACCTGGAGCTAAGCCTGTCGCCAAGCCGGCAGCCAAAGTCGCGGCGCCTCCTCCCCCGCCTAGAGTGCAGTTGATGGGGTTGCGGGTGGCTCCGAAGCTAGATCGTTTTGTGCCCGCGGAAAGTCAAATGCCT
>JBILJY010000104.1:0-9180 GCA_044376975.1 Burkholderiaceae bacterium
TCATCACGCCACGCGAGGTGGAGACGATGGCGACACCCAGGCCGTTCATAACCTGAGGAATGTTGCTGTGACCTTTGTAGATACGCAAACCGGGGCGCGAGACGCGTTCGATGCGCTCGATCACTGGACGGCCAGCGTAGTACTTAAGGGTGATTTCGAGTTCAGGCTTTTGGGCCGTACCCTTGATCTGAAAACCATCGACATAACCTTCGTCCTGAAGCACGGCAGCAATAGCTGCCTTGAGCTTGGAGGAGGGCATGGTCACCGAGGTCTTGTCTACCTGCTGCGCATTACGAATGCGAGTCAGCATATCGGCGATTGGGTCGCTCATGCTCATATTTTATTCTCCTACCAGCTAGCTTTGGTCATGCCGGGAATTTCACCCTTCATAGCCAATTCGCGCAGTTTCATGCGGCCAAGTCCGAACTTGCGGAAAACTCCGCGAGCGCGGCCCGTAATCACGCAGCGGTTACGCTGGCGAGTAGGACTTGCATTACGGGGCAGCTGCTGCATCTTGAGCCGTGCCTCGTAGCGCTCTTCGTCGGTCTTGGATGAATCTTCGATGATTGCCTTGAGGGCAGCACGCTTAGCAGCAAATTTCTCTGCTGTTTTTACGCGCTTTACATCGCGATTGATCATTGAAAGTTTAGCCACGTCTGCGCCCCTTAGTTGCGGAACGGGAAGCTGAACGCTGTCAACAGCGCTTTTGCTTCTTCGTCGGTCTTCGCGGTGGTGGTGATGCTGATGTTCATCCCACGCAACACGTCAATTTTGTCGTATTCAATTTCGGGGAAAATAATCTGCTCTTTCACACCGATGTTGTAGTTTCCACGACCGTCAAACGCACGACCAGAAATTCCGCGGAAGTCACGCACGCGTGGCAGAGCCACGGACACGAGACGGTCGATGAATTCGTACATGCGCTGGCCACGCAGTGTCACCATGCAACCAATTGGGTAGTCTTCGCGGATTTTGAAACCTGCGATAGCCTTTTTGGTTTTGGTCACAACAGGCTTTTGGCCGGCGATCTTGGTGAGGTCTGATACAGCGTGCTCGATGACTTTTTTGTCAGCAACGGCTTCAGACACACCCATGTTTAGCGTGACTTTGGTGATGCGTGGCACCTGCATCACACTGTCGTACCCGAACTGCTCACGCAATTGCGGTGCAATTTTCTGCTGGTAGAGCTCTTGAAAACGTGACATGTTGAGCTCCCTTATGCTTTCGCGCCAACGGGCTCGCCGCTGGAACGATAAACACGCACATTCCGGCCGTCGACTTCTTTGATGCCGACGCGCTCACCCTTGCCAGTGGCAGGGTTGAACAATGCGATGTTTGAAATATGGATTGGCATCGTCTTTTCGATAATGCCGCCCGTCGTACCCTGCATTGGGTTGGGGCGCACATGTTTTTTGACCATGTTGATGCCTTCGACCAAAACGTGGTCTGCATCGACACGCTCAAGTACGGTTCCGCGACGCTTTTTGTCACGACCCGTCAAAACGATAACTTCGTCGCCTTTGCGAATTTTATTCATGTTGGCTCCTTACAGCACTTCAGGCGCCAAGGACACGATCTTCATGAACTTCTCGCCACGTAATTCGCGGGTGACGGGTCCAAAGATGCGCGTGCCGATGGGCTCGAGCTTGGCGTTGAGCAATACGGCGGCATTGCCACCGAAACGAATCAGCGAGCCGTCTTTACGACGGACGCCTTTTGCCGTACGAACGACGACTGCGTTGTAGATTTCACCTTTTTTGACGCGGCCACGGGGGGCTGCGTCTTTGACGGTTACTTTGATAACGTCGCCGATAGCGGCATAACGGCGCTTAGAACCGCCGAGCACCTTAATGCACATGACAGAGCGTGCACCAGTGTTATCGGCCACGTCCAGCGTGGTCTGCATTTGGATCATGATTTTTCCTGTTCCAACTTAACCAACTTACCTGCTCGCTTTATAGCTTGCAGCCAAATCAGTCAGTTTTGGTCCCGTTAGGTGCCACAGGGCACCCTGGGTTGAAATCTGCTAAACAATCTTTCTGCTTTTGTCGACTGCCGGACCAAATAACCGAGTGGTTTTTAGCCTAGCCGCACAACAAATGCGGGAAAGCCGTGCAGTATATCCCGATATTTTTTTTTGTGCAAGTCTGGTCAACTTGTGTCATATTACCAACATCGGACGCAACCCTTGGAATCTGTCATGTACGAAAAACTATCGCTTTATATCAATGGTCAGTTCATCTCCGGCGAAGGCCGCAAGATGCAGGATGTCATCAACCCCGCCACGCAGGAAGTGCTGGGTCAGCTGCCCCACGCCTCCAATGCGGATCTAGATATGGCGCTCCAGGCTGCCGAAAAGGCGTTTGCGACCTGGAAGAAGTCATCTCCGATGGACCGTTCGGCCATTTTGCGTAAGGTTGGGCAGCTTACCCGGGATCGCGCCAAGGAAATCGCCCGAAACATGACGCTTGACCAGGGAAAACCCTTGGCAGAAGCTCTCGGCGAGGTCGTTGGCTGCGCGGATCACTGTGACTGGCACGCCGAGGAGTGTCGCCGCATTTATGGTCGCGTCGTACTGCCCCGCAGCTCTGACGTGCGTCAGCTCGTCCTCAAGGAGCCTATCGGGGTGTGTGTTGCGTTCACGCCTTGGAACTTCCCGTATAACCAAGCCATTCGTAAGATTTGCGCAGCCGTGGGTTCCGGCTGCACCATTATCCTGAAAGGGCCCGAAGACTCACCAAGCGCAGTGATGGCGATCGCTCAGATGTTTCACGACGCAGGACTCCCGCCAGGTGTGTTGAACTTGGTCTGGGGTGAACCCGCCAAGGTATCGGACTATTTGATCCGCTCACCCATTTCGCGCAAAGTTTCTTTCACTGGTTCGGTTCCTGTTGGCAAGCAGCTCGCCGCGTTGGCCGGTGCGCACATGAAGCGCGTCACGATGGAGCTAGGTGGCCACTCGCCCGTACTGGTGTTTGACGATGCGGACATCGATCGCGCTGCTACCATGTTGGCCAAGTTCAAGATCCGTAACGCCGGCCAGGTATGCGTATCACCCACGCGCTTCTATGTTCAGAAGAAAGCCTACGACAAGTTCCTGGCCAAATTCTTGGACGTACTCAAGAGTGTCAAGGTAGGTAATGGATTGGATGAGGGCGTCGAGATGGGCCCACTTGCTCACGAGCGTCGTGTGCCTGCCATTGCGCGCTTCGTCGAAGACGCACGCAAGCGCGGCGCGAAGATCGAGCTCGGTGGCGATGCGCCATCGGGCAAAGGTTTTTTCTTTCCGCCAACCGTGATCACTGGCTTGAAAGACGATGCGATGCTGATGAATGAAGAACCCTTTGGTCCGATCGCGCCTGTTGTGCCGTTTAACGATATAGATGAGGTGATCGCGCGAGCAAACAGCCTGCCCTTTGGCCTGTCGAGCTACGTGTTCACAAATTCCTTACAAACGGCAACGAAGGTGTCGAACTCAATCGAAGCCGGCATGGTAAACATCAACCACTTCGGTAGTGCTTTGCCTGAAACACCATTTGGTGGAATCAAGGATAGCGGTATTGGCAGTGAAGGTGGCGCAGAAACGTTTGATGGCTATCTCGTCACGAAATTTGTGACGCACATCTAAAGCATCGAACGAGTGCAGGGCAAACAAAATCTTGTTGCCTTGTACTGAGTTTCTGAAAACAAAAACGCGACGATTTTATTCGTCGCGTTTTTGCTTGGTCTTGACAACAACCGATGTTTGCGCAATTAGCGCAAACGCGTTTAGATCACGCGTGCGGCTTCGATCAACTTCGTTGCGGTCCAAGACTTGGAACGCGAAATTGGACGGCCTTCTGCAATCTCAACGGTATCGCCTTCGTTGAACTGATTGGTCTCGTCATGTGCTTTGTATTTAGCAGAGCGCATGATGATCTTGCCAAGCACTGGGTGCTTAACGCGACGCTCGACCAGCACAACAATGGTTTTGTCCATTTTGTTGCTGACGACTTTACCAACCAGCGTACGTTGACGCTTAGGTTTTGTAGTTTGAGCTGTGGTCATATTATTTTCCCGCCTTCTCAGTCATCAGTGTGCGAACGCGAGCTATATCGCGGCGTACTTTGCTGATTTGACTGTGGTTGGTGAGCTGTTGGGTTGCTCGCTGCATACGCAGACCGAATTGCGCCTTCAAAAGGCTCTCAAGTTCTTGTCCGAGTTCTGCAGTAGATTTTGCACGAAGTTCGCTTGCTTTCATATCGTTTCCTTAAGCACCGATGTGACGCGCGACGAATGTGGTTGCGATCGGCAATTTCGCAGCAGCAAGGCGGAACGCCTCACGCGCGATTTCTTCGCTCACACCTTCCATTTCGTACAACACTTTGCCGGGCTGAATTTCAGCAACCCAGTACTCCGGGTTACCTTTACCGTTACCCATCCGCACTTCCGCAGGCTTTTGTGAAATTGGCTTGTCGGGGAAGATACGAATCCAGATACGACCACCACGCTTGATGTGACGGTTAATGGCACGACGGGCTGATTCAATTTGACGAGCGGTCAGGCGGCCGCGACCGGTTGCCTTAAGACCATATTCGCCAAATGAAACGTTAGCGCCGCGCGTAGCCAGGCCGGTATTACGGCCTTTCTGCTCTTTGCGATATTTCCTGCGTGCTGGTTGCAGCATGCTTATTCTCCTTCAGGCGCTGGCGCAGCGGCATCAGCCTTGCGCGGTGCGCGACCACGACCTGCGGGACGGGCTGCGGCCGGACGTGCGCCTTCGGGCTTGTCAGCACGTGGGGCGCGGCGCGGACGACGCTCTTCTTCGCGAGGGGCGGCGGTTTCGACAGGCGACTCACCGTTAGCCAGCATATCGCCTTTATAGACCCAGACCTTGATACCGATCACGCCATAAGTCGTGTGGGCTTCAGAGGTGCCGTAATCGATATTCGCACGCAGCGTATGCAGTGGCACACGGCCTTCGCGATACCATTCTGTACGAGCAATCTCGATACCATTCAGACGGCCAGCACTCATGATCTTGATGCCCTGGGCACCGAGACGCATGGCGTTTTGCATGGCGCGCTTCATGGCGCGACGGAACATGATCCGCTTTTCAAGCTGTTGTGAGATCGAATCAGCAATCAGTTGCGCATCGATTTCAGGCTTGCGAACTTCTTCGATGTTGACGTGCACTGGCACGCCCATCAAACGCTGCAAGTCTGCCTTCAGGCCTTCGATGTCCTCGCCACGCTTACCGATCACGATACCTGGACGAGCCGAGTAAATCGTAATACGTGCGTTTTTAGCGGGGCGCTCGATGACCACGCGGCCAACTGACGCTTGCTTCAGTTTCTTTTTGAGGTATTCACGTACACGGATGTCGGAGGCAAGCATGCCCCCAAAATCTTTGCCGTCTGCATACCACTTTGAGCCCCAGTTACGTGTAACCGCAAGGCGGAACCCAATCGGGTGTATTTTCTGACCCATCGTGACTCCTTAGGCTCCGACCTTCACAGTAATGTGGCAGGTCTGCTTTTCAATCTGGTTACCGCGCCCTTTGGCTCGTGCGGAGAA
The DNA here is from genome assembly GCA_044376975.1 of Burkholderiaceae bacterium. Classification (GTDB taxonomy): domain Bacteria; phylum Pseudomonadota; class Gammaproteobacteria; order Burkholderiales; family Burkholderiaceae_B; genus Zwartia. Next base: position 5,557 of record JBILJY010000104.1, read on the forward strand.
GCGCTTCATCGACTCTGCCTTGTCCACAAAAATCGTGGTGACTTTGAGTTCGTCGATATCTGCACCGTCGTTATGTTCGGCGTTCGCGATGGCCGATTCAACGGCCTTCTTGAGGATGCCTGCGGCCTTCTTGTTAGTGAAGGTCAGGATGTTTAATGCCTGTGCAACCGACTTGCCACGGATCAAGTCCGCAACGATTCGGGTTTTTTGCGCAGAGATGTGCACCCCACGGATAATGGCTGTGGTTTCCATTTCTTACCTCTTGGCCTTTTTGTCTGCAGCATGGCCCTTAAACGTACGGGTCAGCGCAAACTCGCCGAGTTTATGGCCAACCATGTTCTCGTTTATGTAAACGGGAACGTGTTGGCGACCGTTATGAACAGCAATCGTCAACCCGATAAATTCGGGCAGGATCGTTGAACGACGCGACCAGGTTTTGATCGGCTTTTTGCCTTTTTCCGCGACAGCAACCTCGATCTTTTTGATCAAGTGTGCGTCGACGAATGGGCCTTTCTTGACTGAACGTGACATGATTCGCCCTCTTATTTACGCTTGCGGCGCTGGACGATCATATTGTCCGTCCGCTTGTTGCTACGGGTCTTGTAACCCTTAGCTGGGGTACCCCATGGGCTGCGTGGCTCGCCGCCTTCGCCGGTACGACCTTCACCACCACCGTGTGGGTGATCAACCGGGTTCATTGCGACACCGCGCACCGTGGGACGAATACCGCGCCAACGTACAGCACCGGCTTTACCGATCTGACGCAGGCTGTGTTCTTCGTTACCGACTTCACCGATCGTCGCGCGGCACTCAATGTGAACGCGACGAACTTCACCTGAGCGCAGGCGAACCTGAGCGTAGGTGCCTTCACGAGCTAACAGGACTGCCGAAGCACCTGCCGAACGTGCCATCTGTGCACCCTTACCAGGAAGCATCTCGATGCAGTGAATTGTCGTACCCACCGGGATATTGCGAATAGGCAAGGTATTACCTGCGCGAATGGGGGCTTCGATACCCGACACCAGCGTTGTGCCTACTTCAAGACCACGAGGAGCGATGATGTAACGACGCTCACCGTCTGCATAACAGAGCAAAGCTAAGTGTGCTGTGCGGTTTGGGTCATATTCCAGACGCTCAACCTTTGCGGGGATACCATCTTTATTACGACGGAAGTCCACAAGGCGATAGTGCTGCTTATGACCACCACCACGGTGGCGAATTGTGATGTGGCCATTGTTATTACGGCCAGAACCACGGATTTTCTTTTCGAGCAACGAGGCTACGGGCGCGCCTTTATGCAAGGTGGGGGTAACCACCTTAAGCATGCCGCGACGACCGGGCGAGGTTGGCTTAACTTTTAAGAGAGCCATTTAGTTGACCTCCGCCAAATTGATTTCTTGACCGTCTTTGAGCGAGACATATGCCTTACGCTCGTTACGACGATGGCCAGTGAAACGGCCGAAACGCTTAACCTTGCCTTTGCGATTCAAAACCTGAACCGAGTCAACTTGCACTTTAAAGAGCAGTTCAACAGCGGCTTTGATTTCAGGCTTCGTTGCATCCGCAACAACACGGAAAGCAACCTGGTTGCTTTTCTCTGCAACAAACGTGGCTTTTTCTGTCACGATTGGTGCCAAGATGATTTGCATTAGACGATGATCGTTCATGCCAGCATCTCCTCGAGTTGAGCGATGGCCGGCTTAGTGATCACTATTTTTTTATAGTGAATCAGCGAAAGCGGATCGGCATTGCGCGGTTCGACTACAGCAACATGCGGCAAGTTGCGCGTAGCGAGATAGAGGTTTTCATCGACGGAGTCGGTGATGATCAGCACGGACTCAAGACCCATTGTCTTGAGCTTTTCAGCAGCAAGTTTAGTCTTGGGTGATTCGAGCGTGAAAGCATCGACAATCGAGATGCGATCTTCGCGGGCCAACTGCGAAAGGATCGAGCGCAAACCGGCGCGATACATTTTCTTGTTGACCTTTTGGCTGAAGTTTTCTTCAGGCGAATTCGGGAATGCACGACCACCCCCACGCCACAAGGGCGAGGATGTCATACCAGCACGAGCACGGCCCGTACCTTTTTGACGGAATGGCTTTTTCGTCGAGTGATGGACTTCAGCACGTGTCTTCTGAGCGCGGTTACCGGAACGTGCGTTCGCCTGGAAGGCGATCACGATCTGGTGCACAAGCGCTTCGTTAAAATCACGACCGAAAACAGTATCAGGCGCGGCAAACGTTGCCGAGGACTGACCCTTGTCGTTTAGGAGCTTGATATCCATAGATTAGGCTCCTTTTTTGGCAGGCGCCTTGATGGCCGGGCGCACAACGATGTCTGCACCTGCATAGCCAGGGACAGCGCCCTTAACCAGCAACAGACCACGTTCGGCGTCAACACGGACGACATCAAGATTTTGCACGGTGCGGGTGTCGTCGCCGAGGTGGCCAGACATGCGCTTACCGGGGAAAATACGACCAGGATCTTGCGCTTGACCAATCGAACCAGGTACACGGTGCGAACGGCTGTTACCGTGCGAGGCGCGTTGTGATTTGAAGTGGTGACGCTTGATCGTGCCGGCGAAACCTTTACCGATTGTGGTACCGGTTACGTCGACTTGCTGGCCGGCTTCGAACACGCTTTCAACAGCGACCACGCTACCAGGCGTGAATTCGGCTGCGCGAGCAGGATCGAGACGGAATTCTTTGAGGATGCTACCGGCTTCTACACCTGCTTTGGCGTAATGACCGGTTTGCGGCTTGGCTACACGGGAAGCGCGACGAGCGCCGTAAGCGACTTGAATGGCGGCGTAGCCGTCAGACTCAAGCGACTTTACCTGGGTGACGCGGTTGTTCGACACGTCCAGTACCGTTACGGGGATGGACTCGCCATCTTCCGTAAAAATACGGGTCATGCCGACCTTGCGGCCCACCAGCCCAAGCCGATGTGCGGCAGGCGTGGGTGTCGATTTCGACATCATATTCTCCGGGGTAAAAACCCGATTCCCGACTACGATTGGTCGGGGCTGATAAAACCCGAAAATTTCGGGTGCTCATGTACTGCGAAGACCTTAAATGATCTTTTTATCCTGCCAAATTTCGGCAAGTCTTGCATTCTAGCACTATTTTTTGATTACTGCAGCGCGATTTCGACGTCTACGCCAGCGGGCAAGTCCAAACGCATCAGAGCGTCAACAGTCTTGTCAGTTGGGTCAACGATGTCCATCAGGCGCTGATGCGTACGGATTTCGAACTGGTCACGCGATGTTTTGTTCACGTGTGGTGAACGCAACACGTCATAACGACGGATACGCGTTGGCAGAGGGACCGGACCGCGTACCACTGCGCCAGTGCGCTTAGCCGTGTCAACGATCTCAGCAGCCGACTGATCGATTAGTTTGTAGTCAAACGCTTTCAGACGGATGCGGATTTTTTGATTTTTCATGGCGATTCTCAAAGAGCGAAAAGAACGAAACGGCCGCGAATGTTTAAATTCGCGGCCAGGCTAATTACTTCAGGATTTTAGCAACGACGCCGGCGCCGACGGTACGGCCACCTTCGCGGATTGCAAAACGCAGACCTTCTTCCATGGCGATCGGTGCCAACAACTTCACTGTCATGGCCA
>JBILJY010000105.1:0-9174 GCA_044376975.1 Burkholderiaceae bacterium
CGGCCCCTGCAAGATGATTGCACCAATGCTAGAAGAAGTATCGGCAGAGTACGCCGGCAAGGTCACAATCGCTAAATTGAATGTGGACGAAAACCCTGAAACGGCAGCCAAGTTTGGCATTCGCGGCATTCCGACACTGATGTTGTTTAAAGACGGCAAGGTCGCAGCGACCAAAGTGGGCGCCTTGTCAAAATCACAATTAACTGCATTCCTGAACGACTCGATCTAAATCGCTTCCACGCGCGGGCCCCTTCGAGGCCCGCCACTGACTCTGCTTAGCGCGAGCTGTTCTGCATCAAATACCCTTGAGCCCTTTCATATCCCGCTTCTTAACTGAAGTCACTTTTCTATAAGCACATCAATGCACCTTAACGAATTGAAGGCGCAGCACGTTTCGCAGCTGCTCGAAATGGCCGCAGGCCTAGAAATCGAAAACGCCAACCGGCTCCGCAAACAAGAATTAATGTTTGCCATCATGAAGCGCCGCGCCAAACAAGGCGAGCAAATATTTGGAGACGGCGTTCTAGAAGTCCTACCAGACGGTTTTGGCTTCTTGCGTTCGCCGGACACCTCGTACTTGGCAAGTACAGACGACATCTATATTTCGCCATCCCAAATACGTCGCTTCAACTTACATACTGGCGACTCGATTGAAGGCGAGGTGCGTACCCCAAAAGACGGCGAGCGTTACTTCGCTCTCGTCAAGGTCGATAAAGTCAACGGCTTCCCACCTGAGGCGATCAAACATCGCATCATGTTTGAAAACTTGACCCCTCTGCACCCTGACAAAGTGATGGTGCTGGAGCGTGACATCAAGAGCGAAGAGAATTTGACTGGTCGCATCCTCGATGTCTTCGCGCCGATTGGTAAAGGTCAGCGCGGACTGATTGTGGCGAGCCCGAAGTCGGGCAAGACTGTGATGATGCAGCACATTGCACACGCCATCACAACGAACTTTCCAGATGCCGTCATGATCGTCATGCTCGTTGACGAGCGTCCCGAGGAAGTGACGGAAATGCAGCGTACCGTGCGCGGTGAAGTCGTCGCCTCGACCTTTGATGAACCTGCCACGCGGCACGTTCAAGTCGCAGAGATGGTGATTGAACGAGCCAAACGCCTGGTTGAAATGAAGAAAGACGTTGTCATTCTTCTTGACTCGATCACACGCCTTGCGCGCGCTTACAACACAGTCGTCCCAGCCTCTGGCAAAGTACTGACAGGTGGTGTGGATGCTAATGCGCTACAACGCCCGAAACGTTTCTTCGGTGCTGCACGAAACCTTGAAGAAGGTGGCTCACTGACTATTATTGGTACGGCACTGATCGAAACCGGTAGTCGTATGGACGAGGTCATCTACGAAGAATTCAAAGGAACCGGCAACTCCGAGGTTCACCTCGAGCGCCGCCTGGCAGAAAAACGCGTCTATCCAGCGATCAACCTGAACAAATCGGGAACGCGTCGTGAGGAACTACTTATCAAGCCAGAGCTGTTACAAAAAATCTGGGTGTTACGCAAATTTATTCACGACATGGACGAAGTCGAATCCATGGAGTTCATCTTGGATAAGATGCGCTCCACTAAAAACAACGCTGAATTCTTCGATATGATGAAGAGGTAATTAACCGCCTGGCAACACAGGGGCTGGTGGCAACGCCGGCGCCTCAATTGGCTCTAGGATGGGATCGTCCCAAGGTCCGCTTACCCGATACTGAACGCTCATGGCCTTCTCGATCGGGTTACGCAACACGTATTGCGTCAGCAAGGCGCTAAGCCCCGCTAACGGATTGACGACAAACGCTGTGGCCACGGCAGTACCGCTTAAATCGAAACGTGGCCTCACGTCAGCCTGCATGTCCCAAACCTTATTGTCCAAGTCTGACCCGCCGGTCAAGGTGATCGAGGCAACGGGACTGCGGACAACCAAGTCTTGCGACTTAACGACTCCGGCCTCAACCAGCAGGTTCCCGGCGATCGTGTTCCAAGGAAATCCATCCTTAAACTCATCTCCGACTCGGAAATTCAAACTCAACAGACGCTGCAGGGACTGAAGGGAAAGCAACTCCAACAGTCGAGCGCTGCGCGATGTCACGTGAGCAAAGACACCGTCTTTGAGTGAAATACTCACCTTGCCGTTCAAGCCACCATAGCGATACACCCAAGGGAAATCGCCCCAATCAATGCTCCCAGTTAGCGCGCCTTGTCCACCCTTCACTCGATCGGGGTAACCCATCATATCGGATAACTTTCCAAGGTCTACGATATCAACCTTCGCGTCAAGGCTGACTCCGCGGTTGGGACCACTCAGGCGCCAATCTCCCTTCGCCGATAACGTGGCATAGGGATTTTTTACTTCTAGGTTCTCAACTTTCCAATCTTCACCACGACGCACCGTAGCACCAACGAGTCGCAGCGTACCCAAGCGACTACCAAACAAAGTGAAGTCGTCAATCGTCAGGTCTACCGCAGGCATCTCGGACCATTGCTTCTCGTCGATCATGTCCGTCTTGGGAGGCTCCCCTAGCGCAGTACTGGCGGAGCCGAGTGCAAGCTTCGAGAAACGCGCATACACACGACCAGAGACCGCACCTTGCGCCTCCTGCCAAGAGGCAAAGCCCTCGGTCTCCGTAGACTTTAGCTGCGCGCTCCATTTATCCTTGTCTTGTTTATTTGCAGCAAGCGTCAAGTTCGTCAAGCGCATTTCACCCCAAAGCAATTGGTTCGCACTCAGCTTGAACTGTTGAAACATCGGGACAATGTTGGCGCTTGCTTTGCTGGAGGTCGACTCGCTGAGATTCGCCGAGAATACTTTCCAGTCCTCCCAGTCGATCCGATCTAACTTAAGATCGACGACGAAGCCCGACGTCGGCAAAGTCGCTTTGGCACCTGTTGCCAATGCAGCCCGGTTAAAAAACGTCGTGGCGCGCGTTCCCGCCGTGCGCTCGAACCTGCCGCTTAGAATATCGCCAAAGGATACGCTCAACGCGTGCTCTACACCTTTCTGTGCAGGCGTATGTGTCCAGCGCGCAGATAGCCCAAGCCTCTGTGTGGCGCTCTTCCCGAGTGGGGCTGGCAACTTAATCGCGATCCCCTCTAAAGGGGAGGTTAGCTGCACATCGAACCCTGACCTCGGCAAGGGCTTAATCGAGCCCGCATATTTTGTCTTGCCAGTAAACACCGTCAAGGTCTTGGCTGAGCTGAGTTTACGCAGCCCGTCTGCCGTCAAATCCCCTGCGAAACTCAGACCCGACTGCGAGCGACCCCAGCCCCCAGTGAGACGTACCGCTCCCCCTAGAAACTGGGCTCTAAGCGCCTCAATATTGAAACTCTCGTCGGTGAAAGCTATGCTGCCTTGGACCGCGTCTAAACGAAAGTCATCGGAGTAACTCACGGCGTTATCACTGAGTTGGACTGCGCCCTGCACGAATGTTGGTTGCTGTGTAATTAAATCGACCTTCATGGAAAGAGGAACAACAATTGAGCCGCTAACTTTTATCTCATCAAGAGCACCAGGCATATCCTTAGCCAAAGGCGTCGCACGCAGCACGCGCAAATAGTCCTCGGCTAAATTCTGGGTTTGTGCTTGAACAGTCAACACAAGTGACGATTCAAGGTCTGGAACCGAAGCGACTAGGTTTTGAACAGCAAGTCGTCCCCCGTGCGAATTAAATAGTGCGGCACGGCTGCTACGCACATCTAACGACAGCTTGTCTAGTGTGACCACGCCTTGCTCCAGAATCAAAGCGGGCCAGCCTAATTTTCCAGAATTTTCGACGTCATAATCAATCACGAGATCCTGAACAACACTCTCAATCTTGAACACACCGGTCTGACCAGGGCGGTTGAATGGGAAGTGCGTAAGGTCGCCCTGCACTCGTACACTCGCCCGCGTCAGGCTACCGAGCTTTAGCGCGTCACGTAACCATTTCCTCGCCTCGATGTCCACGGCGGTGGTCACGTATTGATGCAAGTTTGCAACGGGTAGATTGGTCAGCGTTCCATTTAAATCCAGCAATCCGGCCTCAGAGTCGCCGCCTGGACTCCAAGTGCCCGCCAAAAGGATATCGGAACCTGCGGTTTTGAGACCTAGCTGCTTGGCCGTAACCAATAGAACGCCGTCTGTATTGCGGACAAGCTGTCCTTGGAACGCGAGGTCATCAACCGTTAACCGATCTGGCTCAAATAGCCCACCTTGTAGCTGTACGGTCTTACCCGAGGCAGAAATCGTCAGTCCAGAACGATCGGGAGAGCGAGAAAAAATTGGCCATGTGTCGCCGCCAAACACATCCCCTGGGAACCCAACGACACGCATCTTCATTTGATCTAATTGCAAGCCTGTCTGCGTCGGCTCAGGAATCAGCATGCTAAGAGAGGATCCTGCAAGCTCAACCGTTGCATTGGTCAGATGCCCAGCACTCACATCGCTCCAAAGTCTCGCGTGAACACGCCCCTCTATTTTTGGTAAATCTAGCCAAGGTGCCCAGGCGCTAGGCTGAAAGTTATCCAACTCAAAAAAAAGTGTTGCTTGTCCTGCTTCATGGGAGGCCAGCGGGTTCAATTTATTTTGTGTTTTGGCAACAAATTCAATTCCAGTACCAAGAGCCGATGGCAGCGAGGCACGGATGCGCAGCTGATGCGAAAACAGGCTGTTGATGATGTCAACGTCTATCCCGTGCAACGCGAGTGGGGGAGCCTCACGCAGGCGGTCATGCCAAACCAGTTGCGCGTCACGCAACTGAATATGACCTTGATCCAGTAGCCACCTGACCGCCAAGACTTCTGCGTCAAGTTGAACATGTTGAGAGGGTAATTCGCTCAGTGTCTGCCCCGCTATCACGATCGAGCCATCCGTGCGCCGCTCCGCGGAGAGTTCGAAGCCGTTGATCTCCAACTGCTTTAGGCGCAGATCCCAAACAAACAAACTACGCCAGCCAATCACGGCAAACGCATCAGGTACTCGTAAAAACTCCTCACCTTGGGGGCTGACCAGCCGCAGGTTCTGCACAGCCAAAGTAGGATTTAGTCCTGACCAACTTGCCGAAATTTGATCTATCGTGACCTTTGCATCCAAGGCGACCGATAAACGCTGTTCGATCTGGGGACGCCAATTGTTGACATGAGGCACAACCCAAAACCGAACGACTAACATGCCCAGCGCGGCTACGCCATAAGCGAGCAGCAGGGCTATTACCAGTATTCGTAGAGTATTTTTGATAATTCGCAAAACTATTTACAAGCCAAAATTTCGTCCACAACGTTCTGTGCGGTATTGTGCAAACTTATAACCCAAACTAAAGAAGCTGTCCTAACGCAAATTCAGAATGACCCAATCCCTGATCTCTCACTCCCTTCCCTGGTCTGGCGTCCTGCGCCGTCTGACTCAAGCAAAACCCGATTTTGCAGAATGGTTAGAGCTGTCTTGCCAAGAACCAATTACCGCCGCGCGCATTGAGACGTGGTTCGCCGAACTCCGAGGACCAGGTGCTGAGGGCGCCACACTGGACCCGACGACTTGCCGCAAAGTACTCAGGCAGCTGCGTCAACGGACTTTTTTTCTCACCATGATCAGAGACTTGGGCGGACTAGCCCCGATCGACGAAGTGGTGGCTGCCATGACGAAGCTGGCCGATTGGTCCGTCGAACAGGCATACCTGACTGTTATGTCAGATCTGGTGGCCACGCATGGGACTCCCCGTGACCTCGCGACAGGGCTCCCACAAGAAATGCTCATCATCGGAATGGGAAAACTCGGGGGCTGTGAACTAAACGTATCGTCAGACATTGACCTTGTGATGCTGTATGGCGATGAAGGGGAAACAGACGGTCCACGAGAGATCAGTTATCACGAATTCTATGGTCGCTTGACGCAGCGAATGATGCCCATTCTTTCCGAAATGGACGCAGATGGCCAAGTATTTCGGACAGACTTGAGGTTACGACCCGATGGTGACTCTGGGCCGCTTGCCTGGAGTCTAGACGCGTTTGAGCAGTATCTCTTCACGCAGGGCCGTGAATGGGAACGCTATGCATGGCTCAAAGCAAGGCCGATGTCAGCCCGTGCGTTCACAGATAGTGACTCAAAACTGAATGTGCAGCACTTAGAAAGCATGCGCATTCCGTTTGTCTATAGAAAATACTTTGACTTTGATGCGCTAGCAGCACTGCGGTCGCTACGAGAACGTATTCGTCAAGACTGGCAACGCAAAGCGTTGGCGCGTCCAGGCGTGGACTCACGTCTTAATATCAAGCTCGGCGAAGGCGGAATTCGCGAAATCGAGTTTGTCGTCCAGCTCTCGCAGTTGATTCGTGGAGGCAGAATGCCGGCCCTTCAGCAACGCGGCCTACTCGATGCACTACAAGCGCAGCGCCGCGCAGGCATTTTGCCTGCCCTGACCGTGAAGCATCTCGCCGACGCTTACGTGTTTTTAAGGCGCACAGAGCATGCATTGCAATACGCCGAAGATGCTCAAACTCACCTTCTCCCTACTGATCCCTCACGTATGGCGGAACTGGCGCACGCCATGCGCCTGTCCCTGCCTGAGTTCACCCAAACGTTGGAGCAACATCGCGAATTTGTGGCGTACACATTCCGAGACGCATTTCGACTCGCTGGTCTCGGCGACGAACCTGCGCACCCTAAGAAAAAAACGGCGATGTCCCCGTCAGAAATTGGAGAGTCCGGTGCTACGCTGTCGGCACTGGAAATGAGCTTATCCCACTTCGGTGAGGATGCAAGCGCCCTCACCAAACGGGTGGAGGCCTTTCTAGATGGCAGCAGAATCCGCTCGGCTTCTGCCTCAAGCAAGGCACGAATCGACACCCTCTTGCCGAGCGCCCTAGACGCCGCCAAACAAACAGCGCAACCCATGGCGGCCGCTTTGCGCATGCTCGACTTGATCGAACAGGTGACACAACGCAGCGCCTACCTTGCCTTACTTGCTGAATACCCAGAGACCCTTGCACGCATCGCCAGAATGATGGCCGCCAGTCCGTGGGCTGCGCAATATCTCATACAAAATCCTGTGGTTCTTGATAGCCTGATTGCATGGCACACATTGATGACCCCCATCAACTATGAGCAAGCGAGTCAGGCGATGCGCGCGGATCTTGACGCCTGTGTTTTGCCTGATGGCTCACCTGATGTTGAGCAGCAGATGAACCTGATGCGAGACATGCAACGGCAACTCAGCTTTCAGCTGCTCGCGCAGGATCTTGAGGGAGCCCTCTCGGTAGAAAGCCTAGCCGACCAACTCTCCGCCTTGGCCGACATGCTTCTGGATGAGACTCTGGCGCGTGTCTGGCCCTTGGTGTGCAAACCCCAGGAGGGCCAGCCCTGCCCAAGCCTGCGTTTGGCTATCATCGCCTACGGAAGGCTCGGCGGCAAAGAGTTGGGCTACTCCTCAGATTTAGATCTCGTCTATTTATACGATGATCCTCGGGAGGATGCTGCGGAAGTTTATGCCAAGCTCGCACGGCGCATGACCTCCTGGCTATCGACAATGACCTCTTCCGGCCGCCTTTATGATGTGGATCTGCGTCTTCGTCCTGACGGTGATGCGGGGCTACTGGCCGTATCCGTTGAAGCGTTTCGCAAGTATCAACTAGAGCACGCCTGGCCCTGGGAGCATCAAGCTCTCACACGGGCACGCTATGCGGCGGGTAATCGTGCCGTTGGGGACGCCTTCGAAACAATTCGCCAGGAAGTCTTAGCGGCCTCGCGTGATCCTGTTGCATTAGTCGCAGAGGTGCGAAAAATGCGTGAAAAAATGACCTCTGGCCACCCGAACCCCAGCCCTGATTTTGATCTGAAGCACGATGCTGGAGGTATGGTCGACTTAGAATTCGTCACGCAGTACTTGGTTTTAACGCAGAGTAAAAATCATCCAGCGTTGATCAGCAATCTAGGGAATATCGCTTTACTAAGGCTTGCTGCCGACGCAGGCCTGCTAGACCAAGATCTCGCGGCTCGCGCAGCCGACGCATACCGGGATTTGCGCAGAAGGCAGCACGAAGTTCGCCTTCAGGGCGCAGACCGTGCACGCGTATCCTCCATAGAACTTAAAGAGGCGCGAGCGGCTGTCCGAGAACTATGGGAGGCGGTTTTGGGCGAATAGCGATTAAACTAAACGCCTTTATTCTTGACAGCTCTCATCGTGAAAGATTCTTTGCGACCCTCCTTAACCCTGCCTGAGGGCAAATCCAAGGTGTTATTGCACTCCTGCTGCGCGCCCTGCTCAGGCGAGGTGATGGAGGCCATGCTTGTAGCGGGCATTCAGTACGATATTTTCTTTTACAACCCAAATATTCATCCCGTAAAAGAATACGAGATTCGAAAGAACGAAAATATTCGCTTTGCTGAGAAGCATGGTATCGGCTTTATTGATGCCGACTACGACGTCGACAATTGGTTCGAGCGCATCAAGGGCTTAGAAAACGAACCCGAAAGAGGCGAACGCTGCACCAAGTGCTTTGATATGCGCTTCGAACGTACTGCCCTATACGCTTACGAACATGGCTATGACACCATCACGAGTTCATTAGGAATTTCGCGCTGGAAAGACATGCAACAAATTAATGGTTGCGGTGAACGCGCTGCTGCGCGCTACGACACACTCACGTATTGGACGTATAACTGGCGCAAGCATGGCGGTTCGGCCCGCATGATTGAAATAAGCAAACGCGAAGAGTTCTATCAACAAGAGTACTGCGGCTGTGTGTACTCATTGCGCGACACGAATCGGCATCGCCGAGCACAAGGGCGCGAGCGCATTGCTCTAGGCGTTAAATTCTATGGTCGCGAAGAGCTTCAAGCGCTCTCAGAACCTAGGCCTGAGACGCCCGAGTAGACAGTCGCGCCACACGCAAATTAAAGCGCTCTAGCAGCTCCGAAAAACGATCACCCGCGAGCACCTGAAATTCACGCTGGCGGTCCTGGCCGAAGGCCAGCCTAGGGCTTGCGCTAAGAGCGGGATGTGTCATTAATACAGTCCAAGGGCGCACATTGAGCAACCACTGCTCTAACATCCAAGCGAAATCTGGGTGCGCCCGCGAAAAATCATAGGCCCCAATAAATCCGTTATTTTGCTCAGCGCCAAGATCTCGAGCTAAAACAGAAAATGCGCGGGCGCCGAGCGCTCCGATCACATGGGCTTTTAGACGCTGCATCAATGGCAACGC
>JBILJY010000106.1:0-9144 GCA_044376975.1 Burkholderiaceae bacterium
GCTGTGTCATCAGACGCATACGCCTGTTGTTCCTCAAGGGGGCAATACAGGAATGAGTGGTGGTGCAACACCCGATATGAGCGGCGCTCAAGTCGTATTGTCGTTGAATCGGATGAAGCGCATTCACGATGTAGATCCGATCAACAATACCCTGACAGCCGACGCTGGCGTGATCTTGGCCGACATTCAGCAGGCGGCCCGTCACGTTGATCGCTACTTTCCTTTGAGTCTGGGGGCCGAGGGTAGCTGCACGATTGGTGGAAACCTGGCAACGAACGCGGGTGGTACGGGGGTCTTACGCTATGGCAACACACGCGATTTAACGCTAGGTCTTGAAGTGGTGTTGCCGGATGGCCGTGTATGGAATGGTTTGCGAGCCTTGCGGAAAGACAACACTGGTTACGACTTGAAGGATTTGTTTATTGGCTCTGAGGGTTCTCTGGGAATCATTACAGGCGTTGTCTTGAAGCTATTTGCTGCACCTGCGGGACGTGTGACGGCATGGGTGGGTGCGCAAAATCTCACTAACGTTGTGGCGTTACTTAACCGATTACAAGCAGACTGTGGTCCGCGACTCAGTGCCTTTGAAATGATGTCGGGGGCAAGCTTGGCGCTTGTGACACAGCAACTGCCGGGACATGTTTCACCACTCGATAAAACATACCCCTACTATGCGCTGATTGAGTTGGCTGACACCAATATGTCAGGTGTGCAAGATATGTTGCAGGCTGGATTAGCCGCGGCGATCGAAGATGCACTGATCGATGATTGTGTCGTCGCGATGAGTGAGGCGCAAAGTATCTCGATGTGGAAGTTGCGCGAAGGGATATCGATGGCGCAAGTGAAAGCAGGTAAGGCCGTTAAGCACGACATCGCGCTTCCGATTTCAAGCCTTGCTCGTTTCGCTGCAGAGGCCGATCAGGCCGTGCATGAGGATTTTCCTGGTCTGCCGATCATCAATTTTGGCCATATCGGTGATGGCAATCTTCATTACAACGTTCTACTGCCTTTGGATGTTGCCTACGAAGACTATGCGAAAAAGACGGCTGATTTAAATAAGCGTATCCATGATTTGGTCACTCAGTTCAATGGAAGTATCAGTGCTGAGCACGGCGTTGGAACGTTGCGTCGCGATGAGCTGCGGCGCTATAAGTCCTCTGTAGAAATGGATCTCATGATTGCGATTAAGCGCACACTTGATCCAAATCAGTTGATGAATCCAGGCAAGCTTCTGTGACCTAGGCGACTACTGTTTGCCAAATTGCAGCATCAGCAGCTCACAGCCCTCCGGCCCGCTTTGCACAGACAGGGGGGCCTCAGTCGGATGAACAAACATCACTGACCATTTTGCGAGTTGCTGTCCGTCGTGGCTCAGGCTGCCATTAACAATTAAAAAATATTGGCCGCCGGTTTGTGCTGGATCGTCGCAGACAATAGACATATTTTTGCCAGCCCGAAACAGCTTTGCGTCTACGCCATCGGTATATTCTGCAGTCTTCTCATTAATGCGCTCGGACGTGACGGTCTCTCGATTAGCGAGCACCGCCTCCGTGCTAATCGCCGCATGTGCAGAGAAGTGTCTTTTCTTGGATGGCTGCAGCTTTTCTTTATACCCGGGTTGATGTAAGTACACGGGTCCAGAGTCGGTGTTGGCTCTAAGCGTAAAGTAGGAGTAGCCTTGTGGGCCCGCATCAATTGGACCATATCCGGTAAAGCGATCGGCGTAATGAATAGTGAGTGGAAGCAGCACATCCGAGCGGCCTACTTTGCCTGCTCCTGACACGAAGACTTGAAATTGATCGACAACATGAAAGTGGGGCAAGATCGTGTCATTAACTGGCATCTCAATTAAAAACGCTTGAGGATCCTGTGTGACTTTTCCGCCTCCCACAGTTCCAAAATAATCCGTCCGCCAGCGCGGTGCGCCGTTGGCAGGTGATTTTGAAACTTGTCTGTTCGGTAAGGCTTGTTGGCTAGGCATCGTTAGCATGTTGTCTCTCCTCTTTCTATTCAGGTTGTATGTTGCGTTCTTGGACGACTTTTTTCCACAAGGCAATTTCAGTTTTAATGCGTTGCGCAAAGTCTGCTGCCGTCAAAGTGGTCGCTAGTGCTGCCTCTTGGGCAAAAAGCTTTTGCATATCTGGCTCTGCGGTAACCTGCCGAATCTCTTTATTCAGGCGCTCAATTATCGCCTTCGATGTCGCAGCGGGTGCAAAAACGCCCCACCAGATCTCGCTGCTATAGCCAGGAACGATGTCAGCCATTGGTGCGAGTTCTGGATTAAAGGGGCTGCGGTCGAGCGAAGTGACTCCCAAAGCCTTGACTTTACCTGCGCGCAACTGGGTTCCTGAGGATGCAACCGTGGTAATTAAGAAATCTACTCGCCCGCCGATCATATCGATGAGGGCGAGGCTTAATCCCTTATACGGCAGGTGTAGCGCGGTCGAGCCCGCCATTGAATGGAGTAGTTCGGTGCTGACGTGGTTGACTGAGCCGATACCCGAAGAGCCATAAGTCATTTTATTTTTTGGATCTCGCATCGCTTGCACCAACGTTGCCGTGTCGGTGTAGGGCCCATCTGTGCGGACCAGTAAGATCAGCCCACTGTTTGCGACCATAGCGATTGGCGCAAGATCTTTCTCAGGATCGTACGGCAATTTACGTTGTACAGCAGCCGTGGTGGTCAGCGCATTCGAGGTGAATAGTAAGGTTGCGCCATCCGGTGCAGCTTTAGACACAAAATCTGCACCAATGACTCCGCCGGCGCCGGGCTTGTTTTCAACGATGACCGTGCGCTCAAGTTTTGTACTGAGCTTTTGCGCGAGCGCTCTAGCAAACAAGTCATTGCTTGCTCCAGGTGCGAAAGGCACCACCATCTTGATGACTTTGGGTAGCTCTTGTGCTTGAGTCCCAGACATTGCCAGGGCACCCAAGGAGAGTGTCAATGCGTATTTCAGAAGGCTCGATTTAATTTTCATTTAGTCAAAACTGCATCGGTAGATTTTTTGTAATGAGCCGCCCATCAGCGCTTCGCGCTCGCCCACGGACAACCTGTCTGTGAGCTTAAAGGCATCGACCCCTTGCTTGTAAGTTAACACCTGAACCGCACGGGTCCAGTCGGTGCCCCACAGGCAACGCTCAAAGCCGTAGGCGTCAAAAATACGTGCGAGTGGGTCCCAGATATCAGGATAGGGGTACGCCTTTTGCGAAAGCGTGCAAGCACCTGTAATTTTGATTGCGATGTTGGGATGCTCAGCGAGCGATAAGACTTTCGCAAGCTCGCCAAAAGGGTTCTCAAGCAAAGGCGGCTCGTAGGGCTGCTGGAGTCCAACGTGGTCCACCACGATACGGGTGTCTGGGTTGCGTGCTGCAAGTTGCTTGACTTGGTCAAGCCTGCCCCAGCAAAGTAAGTTCACTGGAATATTGTGACGCGCTGCGCCTGCCAGCACACGATTGATGCCTGGGTCGGTCGCATCTTCGGATACGCCTCGGTTCAACATAATCCGAATGGCGACTGTACCAGGCGTCCTAACCCAGTCATCGATCGTTTCATTGACGCCGGGGTCAGTAGGGTCAACTGGCTTAATCAAACGAAACCGTGTTGGATGCGCGCGATAGACTTGTTCTGCGTAGCTAGAGTCGAAACGGTACATCGTGAAAACGGAGACAAGCAGTGCTGCGTCGACCCCCACGGCGTCCATCGCTGCGATCATGTCCTCGCCGGTGACGGCAGCGGGGCCGTGCAACACCGCGGCCCATGGGCGCCCGGGGTGGTCGCGTTCATAGGCATGTACTTGAGCGTCAATTATTTTTGTCATGTTTAGTCTCCTGCTGCGTTGAAGTCTATCACTGCGCTGCCCTGCGTAGGCGGTTCAAAACATAAAAGATGTTTAGGAGTCGCGCCAACAGAGTTGGCGCTGCATTTCTTCGATAACTAGTAAAAGACTGTCTTGTTCGTTACCCTAGCGCATTAAGATCACTATCTTGCGTAACGTTCTGGAGAAAGCATGAAGATATCGCTTAAGTGTTTGGTGGCAAGCGTTGTTTTGCTTGGAAGCGTAATTGGCGCGTCAGCGTCGGCTCAAGCATGGCCGACAAAATCGATACGGATTGTGATTCCGTTCGCGCCAGGTGGCGGAACTGATATTTTGGTCCGAATCATGGTGCCGAAATTAACTGAGATTCTCGGTCAACCAGTGGTGGTTGATAACAAGCCAGGCGGTTCTAGCATCATTGGCACGCAGCAGGTTGCCCAAGCCGCGCCCGACGGCTATACGTTGTTGGCTGTTGACTCGTCGATTGTTGTGAACCCCGGGTTGCGTAAACTGCCGTATGACACCGAGAAAGACTTCACACCCGTCGTTCATTTAGCTTCGGGGCCAGTGATTCTTGTGGCGCATCCATCCCTGCCGGCGAATAACTTGCAAGAGCTCATTAAGTTGGCAAAGGCTAAGCCAGGCAGTTTGTTTTATGGTTCTGGTGGCAATGGCGCGTCAACCCATTTAGCCGGCGAGTTGTTTAACTTGGTTGCAGGTGTAAACATTGCCCATGCGCCATACAAAGGGACGGGCGAAGCGCTCTCGGCCGTTATGGCAGGAACCGTACCTTTGACCTTTACCGGCATCAGTTCGGCGCGTGCACCGATTGAAGCGGGACGACTCAAGGCCCTAGCCATTACGGGAAATGAGCGTAACGCAGCAATGCCAGATGTCCCCACTTTTGCTCAGGCTGGCTTAAAAGGGGTAGACAGTAGCTCGCAATGGACCGTGCTCGGTCCAGTCGGTATGCCAGCGGATGTGACCAAAAAATTGAATGCTGCGTTTAATCAAGCAATGAAAGATCCAGCTATACAGAAAAGAGTCGCGGATCTTGGCTACACCGTAGCGGGCGGTAGTGCGGACCAGGCGACTAAGCTGATTGCTGATGAGATTGCCAAGTGGAAGAAGATTATCACTGCCGCAAAAATTAACATTAACTAATGCATTGGGAGATCATGCAATGCGCATGAAGACGAAAGACGGTCTTGAACTTGAGTATTACATCGACGATTTCACTCGACCCTGGACGAAGCCTGAAACGATCGTCTTGCTGCATGCGGCGATGGGGAGTTCAAGACGTTGGTTCAGCTGGATGCCACGGTTGAGCGCCGAATATAGGGTTGTGCGCCTAGACCTGCGCGGGCATGGTGCGTCTGCGGCCCCGGCCGTAACGGATGATTTCTCTTTGAATCACCTGGTGTCGGATGTAGCTGAATTAATGCAGCGGATCGGATGCCCGAAGGCGCACATTGTGGGTAATTCAGCTGGCGGTTATGTTGCCCAGCAGTTGGCTTTGCAGCATCCTAGCTTGGTCAAGACGCTTTCATTGTTTGGTGCGACGCCGGGTTTAAAAAATAGCCATGCCACAACATGGATTCCTAAAATTAAGGAAATCGGTCTTAAGAAGTTTCTGGCAGATACGATCTATGAGCGTTTCGATGAAACAGCGGATCCGCAACTCGTTGCTTGGTTTATTGAGCAAGCTGGCTCTAATGACCCCGCGTTTATTGCGCGCTTTGTCTTACACATGTGCACCCATGACTTCATGGAGGAACTCGCTGCGATTAAATGTCCGACGCTTATCGTGGCGGCTGGGCGGGAGTCGATCGGTCATGCCAACGCGTACGAAGAAATGCAAAAGCGCATTAAAGGTTCTGAGTTAGTTCGAGTCGATACGGCTGCGCATAATATTTGTGATGGCTACCCTGACTTGTGTGTTGATCATTTGATGAAGTTTTTGGCAAAACACCCCTGAGTTGTTTTCTAAAAAGATAGTTATTCGTGAAATAAGGAAATGGTAATGATTCGAGCAGCAATTATAGGTATGGGTACTTGGGGTCAAAATCTCGTGCGTAGCGTACAAGGTAAGAGCCAGGAGATTACGTTTGTTGCGGGCGCAACGCGCACGCGTGCAAAAGCAGAAGACTTTGCAAAGCAACAGGGCATCACTTTGGTTGACACCTTCGAGCAGATCCTGGCAGATGCTTCAATTGATGCAGTTGTTTTGGCTACCCCGCATTCAATGCACACAGCACAAATTGAACAAGCGGCGCGTGCGGGTAAGCATGTGTTTTGTGAAAAACCATTGGCGCTTGACAGTGCGAGCGCGTTGGCTGCAGCTAGCGCGGCGCAAGCAAATAATATCGTTCTTGGTGTTGGGTATAACTGGAGGTTTCAGCCAGCCTTGCAAGAGGTACGTCGGATGATCGAGGATGGACGACTGGGTAGGGTCCTTCACATTGAAGGCAACTTCTGCGGCCCAAGCGCTTACAGATTCCCCAAAGGGCACTGGCGCCACGCTGGAGATGAGTCACCTGCTGGTGGAATGACAGGACGTGGCGTGCATGTGATTGATGCCATGATGTATTTGGCTGGCCCGATCACTGAAGTCACTGCGAAGAGTTTCCGGCTTGCCCAGGATTTCGGTTCGGACGATACGACGTCAATGCTCCTGGGTTTTAAAAGTGGTGCGACGGCGTACCTGGGTACGGTGATTGCAACAGCTGAGACCTGGAGAATGCAAATATTTGGATCGAATGGCTGGGTGCAAGTCGGTGACGTCGAGCATTTACACACGTGGGATCTTACGACTTGCATGATTGACAAGACGAATGTGACCAACAAGCAAAAGCCTGTCACGCATAAGTATGAAGCAGTTAGTACAGAGCGACTTGAGCTTGAGGATTTCGCTAGAGCAATATCTCAGAAGAAAACTTTAGTGACGCCTCAGGGTGATGCGGTGCGTAATGCCAGAGTGCTGGAGGCAATCATTCAGTCTTCAGCCGAGCGTCGCACTGTGACGATCAATTAGTAACGGACTCAACACAACAGGTGAGGTAGCTATGCAAATAAAATTAATTGCTCGCACAATAATCGGTACCCTATTGGCCTGTGCGACGCTTGGTGTTGCGGCACAAACAGTAGGTCTGGCAAAGGCTGACGCAAGCTTTCCGTCCAAGCCCATCCGTGTAGTAGTTCCTTCGCCTCCGGGTGGTCCGCCAGACTTAATCATGCGAATCATTAGCCCCAAAATGTCTAGTGTGCTCGGTCAGTCAATTATCGTTGAAAACAAGCCTGGAGCAGGCGGGTTGGTTGGTACGGCTTATTTGGCTAAGGTTCCAGCGGATGGTTATTCATGGCTTTTTACAACCGCCTCACATGTCAATATTCCACCGTTTCATAAAAACGTTGCGTATGACTCTATAAAAGATTTTACGCATGTGTCGCTCGTTGCGCAAAACTATGGACAAGCGCTGGTGATACCTACGAGTTTGCCTGCCAATAACGTTTCGGAGCTCGTTGCCTTAGCCAAAAAGAGTCCTGGTAAGTTGAGTTACGCCAGTGCTGGCTTGGGAACTGCTAGTCATATACCTGCTGAGGTGTTCAAGGCCAAGACCCAGACGGATATTTTGATGGTTCCTTACAAGGGTGTTGCCGAGGTCATGAGTGATTTGCTCAGTGGGCGCGTGGACATGTTCTTTGTCGGGACCCAGATTGCAATCAAACATGTTGAGGCCGGCAAACTGCGTGCTTTGGCTCTGACTGGTAACACCCGCTGGAAAGGGTTGCCTAACGTGCCGACTATGCAAGAGGCTGGTATTCCAAACTTTGACGTGGTGAACTGGTTCGGGTTGTGGTTGCCTGCCGGGGCACCTAAGCCTATTGTCGACAAAATTTATGACGCCGTTCAGCAAGCGATCAAAGATCCTGAAGTAATCAAACAGTTTGAGGCACAGGGTCTGTATGGTGTGGGTATGCCTCCAACAGACTTTGCTAAGTTTGTTGCTCAAGAAGCACAAGCGGCTACTGCAATTGCCAAGAGTCTTCCTCAAGAGGCGTCTAAATGAGCGAACAACCTCTGGAGCCCTGGCAGTGGCCCGAGAGCAAATGGCGCGAAATTGTGAACCGTGTGCGTGCTGGGCGAAGTTTGAAGCCCACAACTTGGCCGGGTGGTGCACGCTGCGCTGTTGCACTTTCATTTGATTCGGATCATGAGACCAATGAGCTTCGCGAGGGTGGAGACTCGCCAGGTAAGCTGTCGCAAGGTCAATATGGAAATCGGCAGGGTGTGCCGCGTATCGTTGAGATCCTCAAGCGTCATAATGTCCCGGCAAGCTTTTATGTACCAGCAGTGACTGCGATGTTGTATCCCGACGAGCAAAGAAATCTCGCTGCGCAGGGACATGAGATCGGGATTCATGGCTGGATTCACGAGCGGAACTCGGTTCTGCCTATTGATGCTGAACGTGATCTGATGCAGCGCAGCTTTGACGTGCTCAAGAAAATCACCGGTGTTGATCCTGTGGGGATGCGCACGCCTTCGTGGGACTTCAGTCCGAATACCCTCAGACTCGCGAAAGAACTGGGTTTGATTTACGACAGTTCGCTCATGGCTGACGTGGATTGTTATGAGCTGCTGATGGATGAGAAGCCGACAGGTGTCGTGGAACTCCCGGTTGAGTGGATTCGCGATGATGCGGTGTATTTCAATATGAACCGCTTTGCTGCACTGAGACCATATACTCCGCCTACCGATGTCTTTGATATTTTTAAGCGCGAGTTTGATGCAGCGTATGCCGAAGGTGGCTTATTTCAGCTGACGATGCATCCGCACATCGTTGGCTATAGATCCCGCGTGTGGATTTTGGACGCCCTGATTCGGCATATTCAGCAACATTCTGATGTCTGGTTTGCCACCCATGCAGACGTCGTGCGGTATGTGAAAGCGAACGGTTGAGCCGGTATTGGTACACTCCTTGCTATCCATGTAGGGAGTTTTTCTTTTGAATCTGCCAGCGGTCCGCGTGCTGTCTGTCATCCCTCCGATGACGCAGCTCAATACACCTTATCCCTCGACAGCTTATCTGACGGGGTTTCTAAGGTCGCGTGGCGTCGCTGCGGTGCAGGAAGATCTCGCGCTGCAGCTGGTATTGAAGATTTTTTCGCAAATCGGACTCGGACAGGTCGCTACACGCATACCAGGAATCAAGAAATCGGATCGTTCGCGTCCGGTATCTTCCTTCTTTTTGAGTGAGCTGCCGCGATACCTTTCTACGATTGACCGTGTGATAGCGTTTTTGCAAGGACGGGATGCAACTCTAGCCCA